>CAZRES010000035.1:0-24782 GCA_964598885.1 uncultured Desulfobacteraceae bacterium
CAAAAATTCATTGCCGTCGGCGATATTGTCCTGGACGGTTTTTTCCTCATCCAACTGCTCGCGGGTCTGGTCGAAATAGGCGATTTGCAGGTTGACGCCATGCCGCACGCATCCCGCATCCGGTGCAAGCTGTTTGAGCATCAGGTTCAGCAGGGTGGTTTTGCCCGATCCGTTCAGGCCGATGATGCCCACCCGGTCGCCCCGCATTACCGTGACGTTGAAATCGTTCACTACCGGATTTTCATCCCAGGCAAAAGACACGCCCGTGGCCTCGATCACCAGTCGGCCGGTGCGTTCGGCTTCCTGGAGTTCCATTTTAGCGCTGCCCATGCGCACCCGCCGGTTCTCACGTTCCCGACGCAATTGCAGCAGGGCCCGTACCCGACCTTCGTTGCGGGTGCGTCGGGCTTTGATGCCCTGCCGGATCCAGGTTTCTTCAATGGCCAGCTTTTTATCAAACTGCCGATGATGTCGGGCTTCCACGTTGACCATATCGGCTTTGCGCTCCAGGTAGGTCGCATAACCGCAATCCCAGGACGTGACCCGGGCCGTATCGATCTCGATAATCCGGGTGGCGAGGCTTTCCAGAAACGCCCGGTCATGGGTCACAAACACAAGGGTTCCGGCAAACTTTGTCAGAAGCGACTCCATCAGAACGATGGAGGGAATATCCATGTGGTTGGTGGGCTCATCCAAGAGCAGCACATCCGGCGCGCCGGCCAGGGATCTGGCCAAAAGGGCCCGGCGCTTCATGCCCGCGGAAAGGGTTTCAAATGCGGCGGCCGGGTCGAGTTGAAGCTGGGTGAGGATTTTATCCACATGGGCCAGCCGCTGCCATGCGTCTTCATCGCCGGTTTCATGGGCTTTTCCGGCGGCGAGCATGGCGCTGTTTTCAAGGCCGCTCACCGCGATGTCATAAATCGTTCCGCTCAGCCGCGCCGGAATCTCCTGCGGAAGGGAGGCGATCCGGATGGCGGGGGCGCGAAAAATTTCTCCCTGATCCGGCGCCACTTTGCCTTCGATGATATGCAAAAGGGTGGTTTTGCCCTCCCCGTTTCGGCCCACCAGGCAGACCCGTTCGTTGGGTTCGATCGTAAGGGAAACCTGGTCAAACAGCAGTTGCCCGCCGTAACCAAGGCTCATGTCGCGAATTTGAATCAATGCCTTGTTTGTGTTCAATTTTTCATACCGTCGGCCGATCGAAGAGAAAGGGAGATGCGCCGCCTGCCGATATCCACCTCAAGGACGGTGACCATAAGTTTTTGTCCCACCTTGACAATGTCGGCGGGATTTTTCACAAACCGGTCCGCCATCTGGCTGACATGTACCAGGCCGTCCTGATGCACGCCCACATCCACAAACGCGCCGAATGCCGTGATATTGGTCACGATGCCGGGCAGTTTCATGCCGGGGAGGAGATCTTCGATTTTTTCAATGCCGTCCGCGAACGCGAATTCTTCGAATTTCTCCCGGGGATCGCGGCCGGGCCGGGCCAGTTCCGCCATGATATCGGTCAGCGTGGGCAGGCCCACCGTATCGGTCACATAACGCGAAATATCGATACGGTCTCGGATTTCCGGCCGTTTGATCAGATCCGTCACGGCAACGCCCGTATCCTTGGCCATGGCTTTTACCACGGAATAACTTTCCGGATGCACGGCGCTGGCGTCCAACGGATTATCGCCGTCGGAAATCCGCAAAAACCCGGCAGCCTGGACAAACGTCGCCGGACCCAGGCGCGGCACGTCCAGCAGCTTCCGCCGGGATGTAAACGGCCCGTTTTTTTCCCGGTATGCGACGATATTTCGGGCCACACCCGGGCTCAGTCCCGATACATAGGTCAGAAGCGGCACGCTGGCCCGGTTGAGATCCACCCCCACCCGGTTCACGCAGCTCATCACCACGTCATCTAAGGCCTGTCGGAGGTCGGCCTGATCCACATCATGCTGGTATTGGCCCACGCCGATGGATTTGGGATCGATTTTCACCAGTTCGGCCAGCGGATCCATGAGCCGCCGGCCGATGGACACGGAGCCGCGAACGGTGATGTCATGATCGGGAAACTCCTGCCTGGCTGCTTCGGACGCCGAATAAACCGAAGCCCCGCTTTCATTAACCATGATGATCCGCACCGGCGGGGCAAAAGAAATGGCCCGGACAAAGGCTTCGGTTTCCCGGCCCCCGGTGCCGTTGCCCACGGCAATGGCCTCGATCTCGAACTTTTCGCACAGCAGACGGATTTTCCGGGCTTCTTCCCCGGCTTTTTTTTCAGACATCAGGGGATAGATCGTATCATGATGGAGCAGCGTACCCTGCCGGTCCAGGCAGACGATCTTGCACCCCGTGCGAAACCCCGGATCCATTGCCAGGACCCGTTTTGCCCCCAGGGGCGGAGAAAGGAGCAACTGGCGCAGGTTTTCCGCAAACACCCGGATGGCTTCATCATCGGCCTTTTGTTTGGCAAAAAGACGCGCTTCGGTTTCCATGGATCGGGAAAGCAGGCGTTTATAAGCATCTGTCACAGCCTCGCGCACCTGCATGGCATCCGCGCCCCGGCCCTTGACAAACAGGGACTCTATCAGGGCAATGGCTTGGGTTTCATCCGGCTGGATTTTGAAATAAAGGACATCTTCCTTTTCGCCCCGCCGCATGGCCAGCATGCGATGAGACGGAACGCCGGCCAAAGGCTCGGCCCAGTCAAAATAATCCCGGTATTTGGCGCCCTTTTCCTCCATGCCTTTGGCCACCCGGCAGGAGACCACGGCTTTGGTGAAAAACAATTCCCGCATCATGGCCCGGGCACGCTCATTTTCATTGACCATCTCCGCGATGATGTCTCTGGCGCCGGCCAGTGCGTCTTCTTCCGTCTCCACCCCCTTTTCCGGGTCGATAAACCCGGCCGCGGCCGCGGCCGGATCAATGCCGGTCTGCTCCATAATCCGCAGAGCCAGGGGTTCAAGACCCTTTTCCTTTGCCATGGTGGCCCGGGTCCGGCGTTTGGGTTTAAAGGGGAGATAAATATCGTTTAGCGCCGCCATTGTATCGGCGGCAGAGACTTTTTCGCGCAGTTCTTCGGTGAGATGGCCGTGTTTGTCAAGGGAGCCCAGGATCATGGCCCGGCTGTCTTCGATTTCCCGGAGCTGGCCCAGCCGGTCCCTGACGGCGGTCACCGCTACCTCGTCTAAACTGCCGGTAGCCTCTTTCCGGTACCGGGCAATAAAGGGAATGGTCGCGCCTTGTGCCAGCAGATCAGCAACTGCCTGGACCTGCGGGCGCGAAACGCCCAGTTCCCCGGCAATCCGGGGAATAAAAATTTCTGCCAGCATGATATCCTGTTATTATTATGTTGTTATGAAGGTGTTATCGCATTGTGATGATAGCGGATCATGAATCATTGGCGGCGGGATTTTTCAGGTTTTCTTTTCAAGGACTTTTTCATGAAGAGCCAAATCCGAACCGCTGTGGAACACGAACCGAATCCGCCGGACGGATTTCAGTGCCGGAGCCATCTGCGTGATGGTTCCGAAGGCTACCTCTGCCGCATCCTGCACAGGATACCCGAACGCGCCCGTGGAAATCGCCGGAAACGCAATGGATTCAATCTCATATTTTTCGGCAAGCTGCAAGGCGTTGCGGTAACAGCCGGCTAAAAGCTCTTCTTCCGGTTTGTCCACGCCGTACACCGGCCCCAGGCAGTGAATAACATGCGGGTTGGGCAGGTTGTGTCCGCCGGTAATCACCGCTTCTCCCGGTTTAATAGGCGCCAATGGACGGCATTCCTCGGCAAGCCCCGGCCCCGCGGCGCGATGAAGCGCGCCCGCCACGCCTCCGCCCGGCATGAGCTGGGCGTTCGCGGCGTTGACAACCGCCGCGATGCCGTTTTGCGAGGCGATATCGCCCCTGACGCACTCAATGGCTACGTCTGATATCGTCTTTTCCATGATAAATACACCTCCTTCATCAGTTGCGCTAAAGCCAATGTTTTTGCCGCATTTTCGATGTCAATCAACAGATCCAGAGTTTCCCCGCCAAAAGCTTTGTTTAAATGGCGTGGTAATTTCCGGACACATCAACACTGTGCCGCAAAAAAAATACATTGAAAACAGCTTGAAAATCTGAAATATGCACATACTGACAAGCACCTTTCCGATGTTTTTAATGTTTATAAAAGAGGTGAACTCTTGAAATCAACGCATTTTATTTTCCTGCTGGCGACACTATTGATGATATCGGCAACAAAAACAAATCAAGCTGCGGCAGCCGGGTGACCGTCCTGCCCGGCGACATCGCAGCGCACCTCTCAGGTGGAGGGGACCCAAATTCATGATCGCATCAGGGCACAGGACCAAACCGCTGATTCTTACGGCCTGTCCCTGACGGCCGGCGGCAAATTCGATTCTTACATTGTTGAAACCATCAGCGACGTCGATATCGGCGGCAATAACGGAGACTCCGTCGCCTACGGCATCCTGTCGACCTACTGGCAGCATAAAGCGGGCGACAACCTGGGTGTACGTCTGGGTTACAGCCTTTATGCGGATTTTCATAACGAATTTTCGGATTATAATATCGTCGAACATTTATTTTCCGTGGAGCCTCAATGGCTTGCGGATAATTTCATTTACAGTCTGCCCCTGCGATATTCCTATGCCAGAGAAGATAACCGCTCCAAATATCATCGCTATGCCGCAGCCCCGACCCTGACGTGGGTCATGCCGGATTCCAACCATGCTTTTGAATTTTACGGCACAGCCGGCATCATCGACGATGTGAATCAGGCTGTTGTCATTGACGAGGACGCCAGTTTATTCGGCGGCGGCATTGGATACCTGATGTTTTCCACCACCCGCTCTTTTTTCCGTCTTTCCTGTGAATACAACCATATCGATTTTGACGCCAGGGGGGTGGATTATCTTTTCACGGAAACTTCCAGCAAACGCCGGGACGAAGTGTTGATGCTTAATGTCCTGCACAATATTCAAATCACCTCGTATCTTGATTTCAACGTCAATTATATCTTCATCAACACCAATTCAAACGTCAGCTTTTACGATTACGACAAGTTTATCATCCAGGCGGGAGTCACTGCGCGATTCTAACCTCGCTTTTTATTCTCGCCGTCCGGCGCGGCCTGCCATTGAAGATTGGACCCCGCCCCGGTCACCATCGTTATTGACATTCACGGGTTTTAAGGAAAACAATGTCAGGCCATTTTTCCGATGTGTAGTTAAGATGCCATTCGCTTTCCGCCAGATAGGCCAGGTTTCCTTCCGCATCCCGGGCCAGGTTGACATGGCGGCTTTTTTCAAAGGCAGCCAGCTTGTTTTTGTCTTTGCAGCTCACCCATCGGGCCGTGGCGTAATCTACCGGCTCGTAGGTCGCGTCAACGCCATATTCGGCCTTTAGCCGCGCCATGGTCACATCGAATTGCAGCACACCCACTGCCCCCAGAATCAGATCGTTTCCCAACAGCGGCCGAAACAACTGCACGGCCCCTTCCTCCACCAGCTGATGCACCCCCTTCTGGAGCTGCTTGGCTTTAATGGGCGTTTTCAATCGTACCCGCCGAAAATGCTCGGGAGCGAAATTCGGAATGCCGGTGAACGTAAAGGGTTCCTTTTCCGAAAAGGTATCACCGATCCGGATGGTGCCGTGATTGCGAATACCGATAATATCGCCCGGCCAGGCTTCTTCGACAAACGCGCGGTCCTGGGCCATGAAAATGATCGGATTGGCGATGGTAAGATCCTTGCCCAGACGATGATGCCGCACCCGCATGCCCCGCTGGAAGCGGCCGGAGCAGATCCGCATAAAGGCAATGCGGTCGCGGTGGGCCGGATCCATGTTGGCCTGAATTTTAAAAACAAACCCGGAAAACGCGTCTTCCTCCGGCAAAACCACGCGGGTGGTGGTGGTTCGGGGCAAAGGGGGCGGCGCGATTTCCACAAACGTGTCAAGAAGTTCCCGCACTCCGAAATTGTTGATGGCGCTCCCGAAAAAAACCGGGGTCTGACTGCCCTTGAGAAATTCCTCCAGCGAGAACGGATCGGCCGCGCCTTCCAGCAAAGCCACATCTTCCCGCAATTCATCGGCCTGACTGCCCAGGATTTCATCGAGTAGTGCGTCATTTAGATCTCGGATTGTAATCCCATCCCCGGACAAAGCGCCCTGACCGGGGGTAAAAAGGGTCAGTTCCTTTCGATAAAGATTATAGGTGCCTCGAAATCGTTTCCCCATGCCGATGGGCCAGGTCAGCGGCGCGCACTCGATCTGAAGCTTTTCTTCGATATCGCTGAGGATATCGATGGGGGCCATGCCTTCGCGGTCGAGCTTGTTGACAAAGGTCAGAATCGGGGTATTGCGCATCCGGCAGACCTCCATTAATTTTCGGGTCTGCGTTTCCACGCCTTTAACGCTGTCGATCACCATAACCGCGCTGTCCACGGCGGTCAGCACCCGGTAGGTATCTTCGGAAAAATCCTGGTGACCGGGCGTATCCAGCAGATTGATTTCAAAATCGCGATAATGAAATTTCATTACCGAACTGGTCACCGAGATCCCGCGCTCCTGCTCGATGGCCATCCAGTCGCTGGTGGCATGGCGGTTGGCTTTGCGGGCCTTAACCGATCCCGCCATCTGAATGGCGCCCCCGAAAAGCAGGAGTTTTTCGGTCAACGTGGTCTTACCGGCGTCCGGATGACTGATAATGCCGAAGGTCCGGCGGCGGTCGACTTCCTTCTTACACCGTTTGTCAAATGGGTTTCCACTCATCATCGTCGTCATTGATCAATTGCGTTTTTTACGGTTTGTTTATTCCGCGGGTTCGACATCTTTCATGCTCAGCCGGATCTTGCCGCGCGAATCGATTTCCAGGACTTTAACCTTGATCGTTTGACCCTCCTGTAAAAGATCCGTGACTTTTCCCACTTTCCGGTCGGCCATCTGCGAAATATGAACCAGGCCGTCGGTTCCCGGCAGGATTTCCACAAACGCGCCGAAATCCATGATTTTCTGAACCGTGCCGCTATAAACCCTTCCGATTTCCGCCTCTTCGGTAATGGCGGTGATCTTTGCGGTTACAGCCGCGCTGCTTTCTCCGTCCGGCGCAAAAATACTCACCTTGCCGGAATCCTCAACATCGATCTTTACCCCGAACTCGGCGCTCAATCCCTTGATCATTTTGCCTCCGGGACCGATGAGATCCCGGATTTTATCGGGATTGATCTGCAGAAAAAACTGTTTCGGGGCGTGCACGGGAAGGTCCGGCCGGGAGACCGATATGGCCTCCTGCATTTTGTCAAGTATGTGCAGACGGCCTTGCCGGGCCTGGGAAAGGGCCTTGCCCATGATTTCTCTTGAAACCCCTTTGATTTTGATGTCCATCTGCAGGGCCGTAACCCCTTCATCGGTACCGCAGACTTTGAAATCCATGTCGCCCAGATGGTCTTCATCCCCCAGGATATCGGAAAGCACGATTACCTGGTCCTGTTCCTTGATCAGGCCCATGGCCACGCCGGCCACCGGTTTTTTGATCGGCACCCCGGCATCCATCAGCGCCATGCTGCCGCCGCAGACCGTGGCCATGGAAGACGATCCGTTGGATTCGGTGACTTCGGACACGATCCGCAATGTGTACGGAAATATTTCATGATCCGGCAACACCGTTTGAATGGCCCTGGCCGCCAGAGCGCCGTGCCCGATATCCCGACGGCTGGGACCGCGCAGAAACCGCACCTCCCCCACACAATAGGGCGGGAAATTGTAATGCAGCATGAAGGGGTTGAAAGACATGCCGTCAAGCGACTCCACCCGCTGTTCATCCATGCCGCTGCCCAGCGTGGCGGTGACGACGGCCTGAGTTTCACCCCGGGTAAACAGAGCTGATCCATGCGTTCGCGGCAGAAATGCCACCTCACAGGCAATGGGACGGATTTCATCCATGCGTCTGCCGTCGATTCTGGCGCCATCCTTGACGATGCGATCCCGCATCATTTGCCTGGCAAGCGCTTTGAACCGGCTTTTGATTTCCGCATCCGACCACTCCGGGTCTTCCGCCTTCAATGCCACAAGTGTTTTCTCCTGCAATTCCCGCATACCGTCTCCACGCTTCTTCTTGTCGGGGATGGAAATGATGCGTCCCATATCATCGGCGCCCAGTTCCGCCACTTTGTTTTCCAGCTGCGGGTCAATCGTCGGCGGAGCAATGTTCATTTTAGGTTTTCCCGACGCCTTTTGCAGGGCATCCTGGATATCCAGAAGCGGCTGAAGCGCCTGGTGACCGAAAAAAATTCCTTCCAGAACAATGTCTTCGGGAAGACTGTCGGCGCCGCCTTCCACCATAACCACCGCATCCCGGGAACCGGCAACAATCAGGTCCAGGGCAGATAATGCCTGCTGGTCCGGCGTGGGGTTAAGAATATATTGCCCATCCATCCAACCGACGCGAACGCCGGCAATCGGGCCGTTAAAAGGAATATCGGAAATCATCAGGGCGCAGGAAGTCCCCAGCATGGCCGGCAGGTCCGGATCATTTTCATGATCCGCCGATAAAACCGTGGCGATAATCTGGGTTTCATTCGCGTAACCGGCGTCAAAAAGGGGGCGGATCGGGCGGTCGATAAATCGACAGGTTAGAATTTCTTTCTCGCTCGGTCGTCCGATTTCACGTCGGAAATAACTGCCCGGGATTTTGCCTGCCGCATAGAAACGCTCCTGATACTCCACGGTCAGGGGCAGAAAATCGATATCAGTCTTGGCCTCGGGGGCGGCGGTGGCGGTCACCAGAACGACGGTTTCCCCGTAAGTGATTAAAGCCGCGCCATTTGCCTGTTTGGCCAGACGACCGGTCTCCACGGTCAGGGTCCGACCGCCCAACTCAGTTGTTATCTTCTTATACATCTGTTCTCCTTTTTTTATTTTGTCGAAACCGACAGTAATGTAAAAAATGTTAATTACGATTATGCGTTTTATCAGGGCGGGCCTTGCCCGCTTCCGGAAAGCAGCAGTCCAGGAAATAACCTGACCTTCAAAAAAGTGGAGGCCCTGCATAATCGGTTGAGTCACGAAAACGCGTTACATGAAAAAAGTCTGGTTTGAATTCTATCGGGGAAATCGGGCGTAGGGTTCCGCCGCCTTTTTCATGGATGAAACAAACATCCTCAGGGCGGCGTCAAGCAGAAAAACAGATGGCAGCGTGAAGATCTCTGAATGGTTATCGGGGAAAATACGCATAAGCCGCATTTCTCAAACCGCAGCGCGTTGCGGGCATTGTAATAAATAATCATAATCAGATAAATATATAGATATCCATATCCCCTGTCAAGTAAAAATAAAATCTACCTATGCTTCCGCGGCCCGTGCGGGACTGGTCCAGCGCCACTTTTAAAATAGTTCAGATCAATGTCTTTCCGCATGATCGATATCCTTATCCATGCCGTCGGCAGGGTCTGGTTTGCGCATCAGGGCGACGTCTTTAACCGGAAATTCGCAGCTCCATCTGAAGCGGCGGGCAATGCGCCGCAATGTCCCGGCCCGGTAAAATACCACATGGGTCGGATCGCGACGGTAATGCCACGATGCAAAAGCCCCATCGTCGGTCTGAAAACAGGTCATAAGCGCCAGCCATCCCCCGGGCTTGAGCATCCGGTCCAACCGGGCGAACTCTTCGGACGGTCGATGGAAATGCTCGATGGTCTCGGTGCAGGTTATAAAATCATAGACTTCCTTCAACGGCTCCGGATCCGGAAAAAAAAGCGGATCGAACAAAATCACCCGGTGTCCGGCCTCTTGCAACATGGCGGCAAGAGCCGGTCCCGGGCCGCATCCATAATCCAGGCCCTTTGCGCGCGGCGCCAGTCTCTCCAGCAAGGGATCGGCAAGTTTCGACAAAAACCGGCGATAGGCCCTGTCCGTCGGATCGTTCTGGTGAAGCCAATAGCGCACATGTTCTTCGTTTATCGGCAGTCTTTGCTCGGGAAGTAAAAAAATCGCCCGGCAGCGCGTGCACCGTCTATAGCAATTGCCATCCACGGTTGCAAAAAATTTCGTCGAGGGCTTGTCGCACACAATACAGGGGTATTGCGCGTTATGGCGGAAGCAGGTTGTTTTTTTCATTTCCTGGTGTTGCTTATCACCGAGACGTTAAATACATGGCCAAAGAAACCGCACAGGGGTTATTTATTTCAACTCCGGCGGAATGACGGCCACGGGAATGGGGTTCATTTTGTGCGCATTGGCCCGGCGAAAGCGGCGAAAGATGGAAAGGACGGTTTTCTGCCGGTCCGTCAGCTTCCGTTCAGCTTCCTGATCCACTGCCGCGTCATGTTCCATGGCCCATTCCAGCTCGTCATAGGAGGCGCCGATCTGGGCCTCGTCGCTCCGGTTGTCGGGCCAGAGGCCGTCGGTGGGGATGGCGTTCATGATCCCCTCGATGATCCCCAGAGCCCGGCCCACGGCATAAACTTCGGATTTCATGAGATCCGCGATGGGGGACAGGTCCACGCCGCCGTCGCCGTACTTGGTGAAAAACCCCACGCCAAAATCCTCCACCTTGTTGCCGGTTCCGGCCACCAGGAGCCGGTGGTGGCCGGCAAACGCATACAGAGTGAGCATTCGCAGCCGGGACCGGGTATTGGCCATGGTCATGGGATCCTGTATCTCTTCCGGCAGCGTCTGTTCGATGGCTTGAAAGGCCGGTGTCAGGTCCACGGTCACGCTTCTGACATTATTAAAACGATTTTTAAGCCATTGGATATGCGCCGATGCCAGGGCCACCTGATTCGAAGACTGATAAATGGGCATATTTAGAGGCATGACGGTCTTTCCCGTCCGTGCGCAAAGCGTCGAGGTCACTGCCGAATCGATTCCGCCGGATATGCCGACCCCAAAACCTTTCATGTCCGCGGTATCGCAATAGTCCTTCAGCCAGTTCGTAATGTAGTCGATCACCTGATCCGTCTTCATATTGATGCTTTCGTTTGCGTTACGATTTCACGGTTATGTTACAGAAAAAGCCAGGAATACACATCCATATAGTAGTAATAATAGGTATGCCCGCCGTTCCAGAGCCCCGCAAAGGTAATAACAATTCCGGCGCCAAGCGCTGCCGTGTTCGGCAATGCCAGAAGGGGAATGTCCCCTCCCCTCCTGCGCCATTGATGGCGGCAGATCAGCTCGGAAATTCCCACGCAGAGTAGGTTGACCCCGATATTTCCGAATATAAGAGGATGCAGGGCCAGAAACACCAGCTCCCCGACGGAGTATATTCCGATAAAATCGGCATATGTTTTCGCGATCCATGCCGCAGGCGTAATAAAGCTTGCCAGCAGGCGCTCGGCGAAATCCGCGCCCCGGAAAAATGCCAGTGTATTGACAAAAAGCGGCCCGAGCCAGATCGTGGCAAACATCAGTGATGCTGATACATAGACCACGATTCCCTGGAGCGCGCTGTTTTGGATCGCTCCGGCGAAATCATAAACATTAACGGAAATGATCATCAATCCCAGGGGAATCGCCGCCGGGACAATTATTCTGCGGGCAACCGTTTGTTTTTCCATGTTCCTTTGCCTTCTTGCCGATGAATAAAAGCCTTTCCGGTCTGCATGGATAACCGGATGCCGCTATCCCCTGGTATAATATCGGTACCCGGTTTCATGTTTGAGTTTTTCCAGTTCTGCCTGAAGTGTCGAAAGAAGCTCCCGGAAGTCGGTCTTTTTGATGATATTATTTGTCTCGTCCGGGTCGCCATGCAAATCATACAGCTCGGCGGGCCGTACCTTATCATGATAAGTAATGTATTTGTATCTATCGGTTCTCACCGCCGTCATCCCCGGTATGGGTATGGGATACACGGGAAAATGCTCGTAAAGAAAACTCGACCGGAGCCGGGTTTCGGCGTTTTGCAGTGCGGGGACAAGACTTATTCCCTGCATTTTTTCCGGGATCGGTATGTCCAGGATGTCTAAAAGAGTGGGCGCAAGATCGATGTTAAGCGCCATCTGACTTATCCGTCTTCCAGGCTGCCGGATGCTTTCGGGATAACGCACCATAAAAGGGATGCGGATGGATTCTTCATAGGGGTGACGTTTATCGTAACGACCGCCTTCGCCCCAGGAATGTCCGTTGTCACCCGCGTAGACAATAATGGTATTTTCCAGGGCGTTCATTTCTTCCAGGGTCGAAAACAGCCTGCCGGTTTGCTCATCTACGGAAACAATGGTCTCGCAATAATTGCGGTAAAGCATATTCATGGGAAAAGGCGCTCCCACGAACATATGGTTGTTGGTGTAGGTATTAAAGATATTGGATTCCCGGGGAAGGTCCAGATCGACCCCCTTATATATGTCCCGAAGATGTTCCGGCGGTCTGAATCCAAAATGAACGGCCTTGTGCGAAAGATAAAGACAAAAAGGATTGGCCCGGGGCTGTCTTATAAATTCAAGGGCAAAATCAGTCAAGTCGTTGGTGATGTATTTTCCCGGCCGGGGCGTTTCGATCCCGTCGATGATAAGGGGACAGTCGTAATATACGCCCTGGCCGCCCTCCTTGGTGAAGGTGATAAAATGATCGAGCCCCCGCAATTGCGGAAGCTGTCTTCCCGGCATATGCCATTTGCCGATAAAGGCGGTATCATACCCTGCGGCTTTTATATACTCCATGAAAGTGGTATTGTTATTATTCCAGGGCGTGTGATTGGTCACAACACCATGCCGGTGCGCATACTGACCGGTGAGAAAACTCGCTCTTGAGGGACTGCACAGCGATGTGGTAACGAAACTGTTTTCAAAAACCACGCCTTCATTGGCGATTCTGTCCAAATGCGGCGTTTGAAGAAAGGGATGTCCCATGCAGCTGAAATGATCCCATCGGTGGTCATCGGTAAGGATAAAAATGATATTGGGCTTATCCGCCCTGCGTTTGACGGCATCCGGAACCTGAACATGGCGGGAAAGCATCGGATGTGGCCGGTCGTCGACGCCCGGCCTGCAGGAAGTAAACATCCCCAGGCTCATTCCTGCCATACTTGCCATAACGGCGGTAGTTCCCGTTTTCTTAAGAAACTCCCTGCGGCTGAGATCTTTTTCCCCCGATGACCGTCCTTTTGCACTATTTCCCATGGTGTCAACCTTTCGAAGGAAACCTACTTGGATTTTCGTCGTTTCTGCTCCACTTCAGCAAGCCATCGGGATTGTTCTTCCTGATACTCAGCCTCGGTTTTGTCCCGGCCGGCATCATCCGGCGCATCACAGACCGGCTTTTTTATTTTCAGGGACTTGAAAAACCCGATGATTTTTTCGATGCGGCCCGGGGAAGCATTGTGATGTTTTTCCTTCATATTCTTGTGTCCTCACGTGGGCGACCCGTAGAAAATATCGCAAAGCAGAAAGTATAATTCGACGCAATTCCGGTAAACAGAGTCATTCCAACTTGACGAAAAATATATTGATCAGAATATATGAATATAATATCAGTTTCAATCCATTTTCAGGATTCTTTTATTCCGCCGGATTTTTCAGTACCGTCGATCGGTTAGCAATGCGTTTTTCAAATTAGATCCCTAGACCTTTATACTTGACACCCTATTGGTTCTATGCGATTTATCAATAAATTGCGGCACAAAAGCAGGCTCTTCCCCCCCAACATCCACTGCCAGCTCAAGGAGGACGTATGAGAAAAAAACGATGGTTGATTTTGTTTTGCGTACTGGTGTTTTCCGGTTTTACCATGGCGGCGGATGCCGCTGTAAAAACATTGCGGGATGACAAAGGGGTCTTTTTCATCAAAGGAGAGGCCACCGACAGCATCTACGATGTTTTTGAAGCCATGGGATACGCCGTGGCAGAAGATCGTCTCTGGCAGGCGGAATCCTTTCGCCGGGCCGCCAAAGGCGAACTGGCGGCTATTTTGGGCCCCGACCATCTGAAAACAGACATACCGGCCCGCCTCACCGGATATACCCAGGCGGAACTTACGGCCGGATACAACAGTCTGGATACCGACACCAAAATGATGGTGGACGGATATGTGGCCGGCTTCAACCGTCGCATCGCGGAAATCACCGCCAACGCCGCCATCCGACCCTTTGAATTTCACGCCTTGAATTTTGTACCGGAACCCTGGACCCCGGAAGACGTCATGATCTGGCAGGCGATGATGCTGCGCCAGTTCGATCCGGAAGCTCAGAAGCAGGGACAGTTGCAAAATGCGGCCCTGCTGCAATATCTGACCACGGTTTTCGGCCCGGCCGCGGGAATGGGAATGTTTAATGACCTGCGCTGGAAGAACGATCCATCGGCTACCACCTATATCCCGGGTTCTGGAGATTCTGGCGTTTCCGCATTTTCAGCGGCAATCAACACGGCTTCCCGGGCCGCTGTGCCCGCCCTCCCGCCGGCTGCCGTGACGGAAGCCGATCTGGAAGCCGTAACCGCTGATCTGGAGGATCTCTGGTCGAACCGTGAGGAACAATTGCGAAAACTAAATGCGTATGCGGAAATGGGCTCCTACGCCTGGACCATCAGCGGCGATAAAACCGCCTCGGGCCGGCCCACCATCTATTCCGGTCCCCAGATGGGATTCGATACGCCGGCCATTATCATGGAAGGTTCCATTGACGCGGCGGGACTGAAGGTGTCCGGCATGGCCATCGCCGGACTGCCCGGCATCGTCATCGGACGAACCCCGCATCATGCATGGTCCATGCAGGTGGGCCACGCCCGGACTACGGATTACTATTTTGAGCCGCCTCCGGCCATGGCCCCGACCGGCTACTACACCTCCCGGACCGAAACCATCCAGGTGGCCGGTCAGGAGCCGGTGACCATCAAAGTCTATCGTTCGCCCCACGGACCCATTGTCAGTCCGACCAACTTCAATCCGGACACCTATGACATGGCCGCCGACGGGCCCATTGTGGCGTGGAAATACTCCCACTGGGGAATGGAGTTGGGAACCATTTCCGCGTACTTGCGGATGACCCGCGCCCAGAGCATGGATGAATTCGGCGCAGCTCTGGAAGACGTCGGCGTCAGCCAGCATTACTGCTATGCGGACAGCAAAGGAAACATTGCCTACTGGATGTCGGGTGTCGATTATATCCGTCCGGAGCAGAACGCCCAGGGACTTCCGGTGGACTGGCGGCTTCCCCAGGGGATGTTTTTCCCGGATGTCATGCCGGCCGAATGGACCGGCACCCGCCGCCCCCTTTCCACGGACCGTAACACTTCCCAGGGATTTTATGCGGGATGGAACAACAAAACCAGTAGGGATTACGGAAACGCCTATAACAACACGAGCTACTATTTCGGACCCTTTCACCGGGCTCATGTGCTCGACGAATACCTGTCGGCAAACGACAATCTGACCTTTGAGGAAATCCGCGATCTGGCCTTAAACATCGCCACCACCGACTCCTTCGGCGCCGGCGGCAACCCCTGGGCCTTCGTGGAAGACGATTTCGAAGACGCCGTGATCCAAAACGCCACCTCGGCCCGGAGCCAGGCCCTTGCCGTCATGGATGATTTTGACGGCCATTTTGTCGCCGGCGGACCGGACAACTGGACTGACGGCATGGACCGCTCCGACGCGTGGATGCTGGCCGACGCCTGGATGCGCGAAGTCATTAATCTGACGTTTCTGGATGAACTCGGCAACTCCTCCATCGAATATGATCCGGATGCGGAACCCGGAAAGCGCTGGAAAAATCCCCACATCCTCTTTAATGTCGTGATCCGGGCTCTGGCCGGAGAGGACGCTTCCGTGGTCAACAACTACAATTGGTTCCAGAATGCGGCCGACCCCGACGCTCCCCAGACCGCCGAAGAGATCATCGTGGCCGCCCTTGACAACGTACTGGCCGCCCTCGGGGAAAGGCCATGGGGCATTGACAAGCGCGGCTGGATCGAATTCAACCATCCCATGCTCAACAACCCGCCGGTGGCGCTCAATCCACTTCACAAGATCCCATTTTCCAGCCGATCAACCTATGCCCACTGCGTTGAAATGGGTAAATCCGGGCCCAACCGGATCGAAAGCATGTTTCCCCTGGGCCAGTCCGGCGACATCCGGGGGTATGTCATTGGAACCGATTTGATATTTGACGAAAACTTCTTTTCCATGAACAGCGTCTATGATGACTTTTCCCATCGCCGCTTCAAGGATGAAACCGGCAAAAGCGGCAGCACCTGCTTTATCAAGACCCTCATAAACAACTAATCAGAAAAATCTTCCCCTGCCGCGGATATAAAAGTCCGCGGCGGGGAACCGCACCATCCATATCCGTCCTGCCGTTTATCTCCGTCTGGCTGCGCCCCTCAAAGGCGTTGCAATGGAGCTTTTATCGGTATCTCACGCTCTACATCTCCATTTTTTGCCCCACCCGAACCGCTTCTGCCGTCGTTTTTAAAGTATAGTCATATTTAGTTATTATAAGTAATTATTATTATAATAATTGACAAAACTGAATAATTAATTGACTTTTGATTCCTAATATTGATATCAATCGAGCGTTTGCATCCAAAAGACCGACTGGCAAACTCATAAACAGCAGGAGCAGGGATGATCCGAACTAGCCTTTGCGGCCTGAAATTTTCTCCATTTTTTGGCCTATTATTGTTATTTATCATCGTTTTTGGTCTTTATGTTCCCTCATCCGCACAAGGGGCTCTCTTAAATCCATCTGATCCGACAATTACCGTTCCTGTCGCGGCTTCCGGGATTGCGGTGAACATCGGCGGTCTGTTTCAGGCGGATTACCGGTACTATACGGAATCGGAACGGCCGGACAGCCGGTTTATGATCCGCAGAGCCCAGGTGGAACTGACCAGCCGGATCCGGCCGTGGCTGATGCTCAATCTGGAATACGAGTTCAAGAACAACACCATCAATCATCTTCAGGACACCTTTGCGGAAATTTCCCACGGCTCCCATGCGGTCCGCATCGGGCATTTCAAGAAGCCCTTCGGGCTGGAACAGCAGAGCCCGGATGCGGGCATTCATTTTGCCGAGCGCTTCATGGGAGATTACCTGGCGCCCGGCCGGGATGTGGGTCTGATGCTGCACGGTCATCTTTTCCGTCATCGCCTCCATTATGCCGCCGGTTTGTTTAACACAGACGGCGATAATGTCGGCAATCGATCCGACGGCAGGGATGATCCGGAAATCGTCGGACGCATCGTGCTCGCACCTTTCGCCAACGCTTTTTCGGACTATCTTAAAAACCTGCAATTCGGGGGTTCCGGGTCGTATGCACGGATCAACCTGAGCGAACTTGATCTCAGGATCAAAACCAGCGGAATGGCAGAGACCAGCCGAAACCTTTACGTGCTGTCCAATAACACGAAATTCGGCGTATTGCAGACCGCCGACACCCAATGGCGCGCCGGGGCAGAGGCGGCCTGGGCCTGGCGATCCCTGGCCCTTCAGGGTGAATACATCCGGATGACCTACACTAATCTGAAACCGGTCGGAAAACCGGCCATGGACGCGGATTTCAAAGCCTGGCACGTAAGTGCCCTTTATTTTTTCACGGGCGAAACCCTGTGGTTTTCAGACGGCACCCTTGAACCCGTTGTTCCGCTTGAACCGTTTGATCCCGCCGCGAACGGTTTCGGGGCCTGGGGCTTTGCTATCCGTTATGCGCGCTTTCTGGGCGACGCAAAATGGATCAATCCGGCAGCCTTTGTCTCCTCTGAAAAGGCTGAAGCCGTCAGCCTGGCCATTAACTGGATTCTGACTCCGGCGCACAAGATTATTCTGGATTACACTTACACGGACCTGTCTGATCCCCTTCGCATTCGGGTACATCCCGATGGCGCCATTGATTATATCGAGAAAGAAAATGTGGTGATACTCCGCTATGCCATTGATTTTTAACTAAAAAAACAAGGAGGAAAAATGCGTACACAAAAACTGGTTATCCTGGTAATCACTCTGATGCTGATACCCGGCGGTCTTCTGTTTGCCGCCTACCATCACATGGGGGAGAGGGACTCGGAAAAATTTCTGGATGCCTATCCGGAAATGGCCGGCACCAAACTGGATCACTGCGCCCTGTGTCACAGCGGCGGCTCTTATGAAAATAACCGCGGGCGCATGGTTACTCTGGGATCCTGCCAGTGGTGTCACTATTCCTACGGTTATGACGGCTCGGGCGATATTGCCGACACCATGAACCAGTACGGCAATGATTTTAAGTCATACGGCCGAAACGTTACGGCGGTTATGGACATTGCCGATATGGATTCCGACGGCGACGGCTATACCAATGCCGAAGAAATCGCCGCGGGCACTTATCCCGGCAACGCGGATGATCATCCCGACCTTACCGTGGCGCCCTACCGGATTTATACTCTGGCCCAACTGGAAGAAATGGGCCGGCACACCCAGTTCATGCTGATGAACGCTTCCCGGTCGGATGACGCTTACGTGGAATATACCGGCGTTCCGGTTAGGGATGTGCTTGATGACGCCGGCATTCTCTCCAGTGCTACGGAAATCATCGCCTACGCTCCCGACGGCTGGGCCCAGACTCATCCTCTGGAATATGAGGCGGGCGACGAAATGTATCATGTCTACGGCAACATGCCCGGCCAGACCTATCAGTACCCGCCGGCCACCTATTATTATGATGAAGAGGCCGACCTGGCCCTGAACTCCGCATACGGCTGGTGTGATTACAGCGATCCGGCATGCGTGGGCCGATCCCATGGCGACCCCATTACTGTCGACGGCGGCCTGAAAGCCATCCTGGCCTATAAGCGCGAAGCAGAAGGCGTTTACCTGGATCCCGGTTTTCTGGACGCGGAAAACCGCATCGACGGCGAAGGTCCCTTCCGCATGGTGGTGCCCCAGAAATCCGTCAACCCGCCGGACCAGTCGAGCCGCTCGCCGCAGCAGGATGTGGTCTGGCCCTATGTTTATGAATGGGACCATAACGCCGGGGCATGCACTAAATCCACTACCATCCTCAAAGTGGCTCCGCTGCCTGAGGGAACCACGGATATCGATATCCTGGAAGCCGGATGGAGCTACGTGGACCAGAATAAAATTATCGTCTACGGCGCCATTGATGGAACCGATTCCAACGGAAACGGGATACTCGACTCCGAAGAATTCGTGCGGGAAACCAGCGATCATGATGATGACGGAATTCCGGATTACGAGGATCCAGACACCGCCCGGTTCCGGCACGTCAAAGGTCTTTCAAAAATCCTGATGCACTGCCGGCAGGGAGAATTCACCTCCATTGCGGCTCTGGCGGAAGAGGATACTTCTTTACCCAATGAGGATAAACCGGATGTCGATTTTCCCTATGGTGCGATCAAATTCAGCGTTGTCGCCTTAGACGACGGCGCGTCCGTGGAGATGGACATGGTCTTTCCCGAGGATGTGCCGACCTATGCCCAACTTTACCTGATCACGCCAACGGAATGGAAACCGCTTTCCTTCAGCGGCAACGACGGCGATAACGTAATCCGGGTAAAATTAACCGATGGTGAATCGGCAACCGATGGTGATGACGATGCCGACGGGGCCGTCAGAAACATCGTGGCCCTGGGAGTTCCGGCAGAAGCCCCGGCAAAAAAAAGCAGCGACAGCACCTGTTTTATCAAGACAATGTTGAAATAAACTTCGAAATCTGACATATTCCGACAACAGACGCAGAGGACCGGCGCCACATCGGCGACCGGTCTTTTGCGCCAAGGCGATATTACGATGATGCTTTGCTTCAAAGGAGGTTGCAATAATGGGCGGGTTTGGCATAGCATGTAAACGAGCAGTTCTTATTTTGATTTTTTTTTCCATTATGTTCTGGGGACTTGCGGCAGCTCAGGGAAAAAGCATCAAAATGTCCACGACCACCAGCACCCGGGATTCCGGACTGCTGGATGTACTGCTGCCGGCGTTTGAAAAAGAAACCGGCATCACAGTGCATGTCATTGCCAAGGGAACCGGAGCCGCCGTCCGGGACGGCAGAGACGGAAACGTCGATATCATCTTTGTTCACGCCGTGGATCTTGAAAAGCAATTTGTGGCAGACGGCTATGGTACGCGCCGATATCCGGTGATGCACAATGACTTTGTTATCGTCGGTCCCGCCGATGACCCGGCCGGCATCGCGGGAATGACCCAGGCTGGTCCGGCCTTGGAAAAAATTGCCAGATCCGATGCAATTTTTGTTTCCCGGGGTGATGAAAGCGGCACCCACATCAAAGAACAGGAACTATGGCGCGCCGCGGGCGTTGCTCTGAAAACCGAAACCCGAAAATATACCTCAGCAGGCCGGACCGTAACGGAAACCCTGATTTCACCGGCCGGCATGACGGACCGCTACCTGTCCATCGGCCAGGGCATGGGCGCGGCCCTTACCCTGACGGCGGAAAAACAGGCCTATACCCTGACCGACCGGGGCACATTTCTGGAATACAAGCTGGGCCGGAAACAGGGCCTGGATCTTGAAATCCTGTGCGAAGGAGACCCGATGCTGGCCAATCCCTACGGCATCATCCCGGTCAATCCGGAAAAACATCCCCATGTCAACTACGATATGGCCCGGCAGCTTGCCGAATGGATCACCTCGCCCAGGGGACAGACTCTGATTGCCGATTACAAAATCCACGGCCAGTCGCTTTTTTTCCCGGATGCCGTCTCCATTGACAAAGATTCGTAAATGGGCTTTTTCACCGACGGACTGATATCGGCGTTCCGGCTCATTGCCTCCCTGGATGCCGAGCTCCTGGGCATCATATCGGTGTCGCTGAAAATCAGCGCCATGGCGACCCTGGTTGCCGCCCTCGCCGGAATGCCCGCCGGCGTGCTGATCGCCCTGCGGGAATTTGCTTTTAAGCGGGCCGTCATCACCCTTTTAAATACTCTGCTGTCTGTACCCACTGTGGTCATCGGCCTGTTTGTCTATGCGTTTGTCTCAAGACAAGGCATCTTCGGGACCTTTGATCTCCTCTATACGCCCAAGGCCATCGTCATCGGGCAGATTCTCCTGATTTTTCCCATTGTGGCGACCTTCACCCTGTCGGCGGTCAGCCGCATCGATCCCCGGTACCGGACGACGGCCCTTACTCTGGGCGCCACCGGTTTTCAGGCGGCCCTGGTGGTGATAAAGGAGGCCCGGTTCGGCATTGTGGCGGCCCTGGTGGCGGCTTTCGGGCGGGTGATCTCGGAAATCGGCATCTCCATGATGCTCGGCGGCAACATCAAAGGATTTACCCGGACCATGACCACGGCTATGGCCCTGGAATACGACAAAGGCGCTTTCAGTCTGGCCATGGCGTTGGGGATTATCCTGCTGGGGATCAGCCTGACGCTGAACATCCTGCTCCAGTATTTCCAGGGAAAGGTTTCCCAGTGACCCTTTATGCGTTGGACCATATCTATAAAGATTTTCAGGGCCGGCGGGTTCTGGATATCGCTGAGCTCCGAATAGAAGCCGGAGCGGTCTATTCCCTGGTCGGACCCAACGGCGCCGGCAAAACCACCCTGCTCCATATTCTTGCCTTTCTGCTGGAACCGTCCGGCGGAACCCTGAGATTCAAAGGCCGGCCGGTAGGCTTTGAACGACGCAGCCTCACGGCGCTTCGGAAAAACGTGGTGCTGGTCAACCAGCATCCGCTTGTTTTCAGCGCCTCGGTTTTCAGCAACGTGGCGTTCGGTCTTAAAACCCGGAAGATTCCCAAGGCCAAGCAGGCCTCTCTGGTGGCCCACGCCCTTTCCCAGGTGGGCATGAGCCGGTTTATCCATGCCGACGCCCGGCATCTTTCCGGCGGCGAAACCCGCCGCATCGCCATTGCACGAGCGCTTGCGTGCATGCCGGAAGTGCTGCTGCTGGATGAACCCACTGCTGATCTGGATGTGGAAAACCGAAATGCCGTGGAGGCCATTATCGCTGATATGGCCGCGCAAAACCGGATGACCCTGATTTTCTGCACCCACGATCACGACCAGGCGTCCCGGCTGACCCCTCAAGCTATCCGCCTCCAGGAAGGCCGCCTGACGGATCTGATTCATGAAAATATTTTCAAAGGGGAGGTGGTGGTCGAAAACAATCAATTTTTCTGCCGCGCCGCCGACGCCATCCATATTCCCATCCGGCCCACGGACCGAAAAAAAATCCGGATATCCATCCATCCGGCATCCGTTGAAATCGTCGATGTCTTTCCGGAAGGCCCGTCAACGGGTACCGGTTCGCCCTCCATTTTTCCGGGAAAAATCATCGCGCTACAAGACGCGGGCCCTGATATCCGCCTCCGGGTCGATATCGGCATCAGTCTTCAATTGCTGATGGAAAAATCCCAATACGCGGCGCGAAATATCCGCATCGGTGATCCGGTGGGAATCCGTGTTGATGCCTCTGCCGTGACCTGCCTGACCGACGATGATCCGCCAGGCTTTTCTGATGCGGTCGCACGAAAATTCTAAACCGGGCAACCACCGGGTAACCCTCGATTCCACTGGAACTATGGACTACATATCCAGCACGGTCAATGCCAGAGGCGTCTTACAGAGCATTTCCCCGCCGGAGGCCGTGACCCGCACCGGGCATTCCAGACGCATGCCGCCCACATCCGGCACATTGATGACAAGGGCCGCCACTTCCACCACATTTTCTTCAAGGACCACATCCCGGAACTCATCATTATTAACGATAGCCGGGAACCACTCATGGCCGATTACTCCAAGCCCGTGGCCGAAACCGGGTAGCGTATAGGCGACATAACCCGAGGACGTCACGCTGTCATTGACCGCCTGCCATACCTGGCCCACGGTATTCCCGGTCTTCAAATTTTTCACCAGAACCTCGGCTGCAGCAAGATAGGCATCCGCCAGCTTCCATTGTTCCGGAGTGGGTTTTCCAAGAATATAGTTATGAGAAAGATCTGAATAATACTGCTTGTACGTGGGATGCATGTCCACCAGAAGGCTTTCATTCCGCTGAACCACTTTGTCCGTGGGAGGCGTGCAGCCACCTAAAGGATACCATGTACGATAACCCGAGGCGATCTCGCTGGAACCCGTTACCGGCCAGTGATATTCGCTGCCCAGCCGCCGCATTTCCATTTCGCCGATGCCGGCGATCTCCATTTCGCTGATCCCGATGTAAAGAGCTTCCTTTATCCTTTCCTGCGCCGCATCCGCAATGGCCCCGGCGTGCCGCATGAGCTTAATTTCCTCAGGCTCTTTTACAAAGGTGACCTCATCCATGAGATCAAGGGCATTTATAAATTTAGCCCTGGGCAGATGGGTTTTCAGATAATCCATTTCCGTGGCGAAAAGATACCCCGCGCCCACCCGTGGCGAATGCCCCATTTCGAGGCCGATTACCGCATTTTCATATCCCAGGGACTTCACCTTGGCCACGACTAACTCCCATAAATCCATGCCCGGAAGCGGAGCATAAGGGGTGATATCAGCCATCCAGGAATCGTCCTTAACGCGTTCGGCATCCATCAAGAGAGTGATCAACTCGGCATAACCGTCTTTTGACACAGCCATCACGCTGCGCCAGGGGACGAAGGCTCCGGCCGCATAATTGGCGGTAAGCCCCCGAGTCCCCAAAAACAAATCGATCCCGCGTTTGGTCATTCCGTCCTGAATTTTTTTGATTCTTGCCGGATAATTGATGTGGATGTCCATGCCTGTTTCCTCCTTTTGCTTTGCTGCGGTGGATTGGTGTTGGAACAGATTGAGGTTGCCCGCGTTTTATTTTACAAAACGGCCTTCTTTTCGAGATTGACGACGCCAAGAAAATCCAGTGTAAGAGCAGCACGGCTATTTACGAAGCCATGGCTTTCTGGATGCGACAAAATTACGAATCGGCGGTTCTGCGCAGCAGGCCGGTCAAGATGAGATCAAGTCCGTTCTCAAACATCTGCTCTGTGGAATATCCGTCCGACTTGATATAGGTCTTGATGATAAACATGACATAAAACGAATAAAAAAGCTCAGCGGTCAGATCGATGTCGATTTTACGAAAAACTCCTGAGGTCACACCCTTTTTTAAAATCGATTTAATCAGGTTCACCGATGCGGTGTCGATTTCAGGAAACCGCACTTTGCGGGGAGAAAGAGGAAATATGGACGGGTCATCCACAAGGATCTGCCGCAGGTGAACATCCTCGGCAAGATATCCGTATCCTTTCCTCCCCATCGTCAGAAACTGTTCCTTTACATCTTCGATCCCGGCAATAGATTCAAACACCTTTATCTGCCAGCGCTTGATGCCAAACATCACGGTTTTTTCATAAAGATCGTTTTTATCTTTTACATATCGGTAAAGCGTACCCGTCGCCACGCCCAATTCCTGGGCGATATCTTCCACCCGGCTCCGCTTGAAACCATAGCGGCTGAAAACCTCAAGAGCGGTTTCATAAATCTGGTCAAGATTTATTTTTTTTGCCATTTTATGAGCTTATAAAAATGAAAAAATGATTTAATTTTTTATTTTTTCATTAGCATGCAAACTTGTCCATGTCAACTTGAAAAATCATACAACCGGGAAGTAAACATTTTCTCCCGTCAATGTACTTCTTTTTGCAGGCAAAACCGTAAAAACAAGCAAATGTTGCTATTCTAAAATCCGTCCTTTATCCATGTTGTTGCTTCGGCCGGACGAACCGTGTATATTCATTCCGATATCGACATATGCGGACAAGGCAGGAAACGAAAGGAACCGCCATGAAAAAACTGCTGTCGACCCGGGAGATCGCCGAATACTTAGGGGTCAACGAGAAAATGGTCTACACTCTGGTGGCGGAAAAGGGGTTGCCCGC
>CAZRES010000036.1:0-20800 GCA_964598885.1 uncultured Desulfobacteraceae bacterium
TGATTGATTTTTACCAGATCGTCGATGGTGGATACGGTATTGATGCTCATAATGTGTCTTTTGCCGGCATGGACCGTCGATCACCGCGGCGTTCCGGCAAATCCTCCCTTACCTAAAAGTTAACGGTGTCGTAAGAATCTTTCTACGTCTCATTATCAGTTGGTGATCTCTTTATCAACGGGTGGTCCATCGCGGCTCCGGCAGGGGATCAAGGAGTTTTTCCAGGTTATCGGAAATTTCCGCCGGCAGCATGAACGCGGCCGGATGAACGCCCGGGGTGTAATATCGGAAATGGATGCCGGATTGCTTGATGCGGTCCGGCAGAAAATCGCTGATGGGGCAGGGACCATGGGAGGCGAACGCGAAACTCCAGGTCCCGCCCGGATAAGTCAGGCTGGGGAAAAGATACAAATGCAGCTTTGGAAAAAAAGGCCGCTGGTTGTTCAGCATGACCTGCTGGATGTCAATATCATAATAGGGGGATTCGGCTTGGGAGACCATGATGCCGCCGGGACTTAACAGGCCGGCGATATTGCCGTAAAACGCACGGTCAAAAAGCGGGGCCGCGGGCCCGACGGGATCGGTGGAATCAATGATGGCGATATCAAAAATCTCGGAAGTTTCGGCGGCATATGTCACGCCGTCGCCGATGATCAGCTCCAGCCGCGGATCGTCAAGGGCGCAGCTGAGCGACGGCAGATGATCCCGGCAGGCCGATACTACCATTTCATCGATTTCCACCATAACCACCCGTTTGATGGAATCGTGTCTGAGGACTTCCCGGGCTGTGCCGCCGTCGCCGCCGCCGATAATCAGAACCTTTCCGGGATTCGGATGAGCAAAAACCGGCACATGGGCGATCATCTCATGATAAATGAATTCATCCCTCTCGGAGAGCATGATGACGCCGTCGTTTAACAGCATGCGGCCGTGGCCCCGGGTCTGGATGACATCTATCTGCTGGTAGGGGCTCCGGCCGGAAAACAGGGTCTGGAGCACCCTGAACCGTTGGGCCACAATTTCCCGGTGCTCCTCGGTCACCCAGAGGTCCATGTGATGATTGTCGTTTCCGTTGTTTTTTGCCACGTTTTCCTGCTTCTTGTGAAACTGTTTTTATCGGGTTTTCGTTTCGGATCTTGCCGGGTTCCTGTGGTGCGATCACCTGTTAATGTCCGGTGCGCACATAATTTAAAAATTTAACCGCGTATCCGGAATCAAACTCATAGAGACTCCTTTCCGTGGGCCGGTATCCGGGAACCTGTTCGGGCTCCGTGGTGATTCCCGGGGCGAGATCCTTGTTTCCCGCAAACCAGGTCAGCGCAAAGGAAAATCGTGCCGGGCCGAAAAGGGAAAGGATCCGGGGAAGAATAACGGAATAACTCACATCGATCCGGTTGGTTTCAAAACTGGCATACGAGCCCGATTCCTGGGGCGTGACATGAACGGCAAAATAGGTTTCGCCGGAAATGGCGTTTAGAGAGAATCCACAAGGCGAAAAAATATATCCATCATAGATCATGTCCGGATAGAGCCGGTCAAGGCCCGTTCGGGCGGCGATTTCCCGGACACTCAGATGGCCGCCGGCATGAAACAGACCCAGGCCGGATGAGTCCAGATCGTGCATCATGAGTTCGAGGGTGGCGTCGTCATCCAGGGGAAGATTGGGACGCGCCTTTTGGGCGGTGTGATCCATCATATCGGCATGGGTGGAAAAGAAAATATGGATATGATCGTCATTGGCAGGTCCGAGGCGGTAGCTCCTGCCCGGGAAATGGGTCAGAATTTCGGCCACGTCGCTTTCAAAATCCGCCTGCTGAAAGTGGGGATACATGAAATTTTTACGCTCATAAAAAAACAGGGCCACGTTTTCTCGATGAATGATCGTCATGATTTCATCAATGGCGTCGATCAGCCGGGTATTTCCGCAGGTGATCATCAGGATCCGGTCATTCCAGATAAACAGGCTTGATTCCGACAGCAGATAAGCATCGGTTTCCGGCGTGGACACGCGGCTGATGATATCGGCGCCGCTGGCACTGGTGATGCGGTCCCATTTGCCGTCGGCATTGGTGCGCAGTTGCGGTACGGGATCAAACAGCATGATTTCGAGTTTTTTCTCCGGGCCCTCAAATTGCGTCATGGGGGGATTCCTGTATCAGCAACGACGTTATGACGACCTCATATCATTTTTTTGCCGGTTTCGAAACAGGAATTCGCAAAATCAATTTTACGCCCCTTGTTGACTTGTTATCGGCAATGCATTACAACCCGAAAGCAACCCCAACGATAGTGTAACGCCGGCGGAATGATTCCACATAACTGATGCGAGGAAACTACTTATGCATGTTACATTTCACGGAGCGGCCAGGGAAGTGACGGGATCCATGCACGTACTGACCACCAACAACGATCGGGTGCTTTTTGACTGCGGCATGTTCCAGGGCCGCCGCCGGGAAAGCGACCGGAAAAACCGGGTCATTCCCTTTGATCCGGGGATTATCACCAGCGTGATTCTATCTCACGCCCATATCGACCATTCCGGCCGCATCCCCATATTAACCCGGGACGGTTTTGCGGGCCGGGTCATTTGCACCCGTGCCACGGCCAATGCCTGCACCTTTATGCTGCCCGACAGCGCCCATATCCAGGAGTCGGACGCCGATTACCTCAACTATAAGCGGGTCCGGTCTCTGATGATGGCCCTGCGCACGGGGGAAAAGAAGCATGACAACGATAACGGAGAAGCCCTCAAGGAAATCCGGAAAATTTTAAAAAAAAATCAGAACGGGCTTAATACAGAAGCCATCAGCGACATTATGGCCAAATATCATGTGGAGGCTGTTGAGCCGCTTTATACCAAGGAGGACGCCCAATACGCCCTGACCGTTTTTGACGGCGTACCTTACCGAAACCCGGTGGCCGTGGGCAGAGACATGGAATGCGTCCTTTATGACGCCGGTCATATTCTGGGTTCCGCCATCACCATTGTCAGGGTCCGGGACAACGGCCGCCGATACACGATCGGTTATACCGGCGATATCGGCCGGTTTGACAAGCCCATCATCAACAATCCGACCATGGATTTTGATGAAGCGGACCGGGATCTTGATCTGTTGATCATGGAAAGCACCTATGGGGATCGGGATCATGAACCGGTCTCCGATATGCGGCCCCACCTTAAACAGGTCATTACCGAAACCGTGGAACGGGGCGGCACGATGCTGATTCCATCGTTTGCCTTCGGCCGGACCCAGGAACTGCTTTATAATATTCATATGCTCTATCACAATGAAGAAGTACCCCGGGTTCCGGTCTATGTGGACAGTCCCCTGGCCACCAACCTGACCCGGGTGTTTGCCGAACATCCGGAAATGTATGATGACCAGACGCATGATGATTTCCTGGAAGAAGGGAAAAATCCCTTTGTATTCGACAAGGTCACGTTTACCCAATCGGTGGCCGAATCCATGGCCCTGATGAAGGAAAAAACGCCCCATATCGTTATTTCCGCCTCGGGCATGTGCGAAGGCGGTCGGATACTCCATCACCTGCGGTATAAGATCCATGACCCCAAAAACACGATTCTCATCGTCGGGTTCATGGCGAAAAACACCCTGGGCCGTCGGCTGCTGGAGCAGGGCGAAGCCTATGAACAGGGGGGAAGGGTCGGCAATCCGCCCCAGCTCCGTTTTTTTGATAAAGAATATCCCCTGCGGGCCAGGGTGGTTTCCCTGGGAGGGTTTTCCGCCCACGGGGACCGGAATGAAATGCTTCGGTTTGTGGAAAAATCCAATCTGAATATCCGCCGTATTGCCCTGGTCCATGGTGAGGAAGAATCCATTACGGCCTTTTCAACCCTGCTGACGGAAAAAGGCCACAACGTGATTGTGCCCCGGCAGGGGGAATCGGTTCGGGTGGTGTAATCATGAGCCCATCTTTTCCGACAGCGCTTTCCATTGCGGACAAACAGCTCGTCACCGCAAGACGGGACGCCCTGCCGGAATCCGTCCGCATTGGTCTGGCCGCATCCAAAAATCCCCGGGGCGAGGCGTTTGCCGCGTTTTGTGAGGAGTTAAAAACCCTGGCGCCCCGGATCACGGTGAAAAAAGAAGACCTGGGCGCCGACGGCATGCCGTTTATCAAGGTCAACGACCGGATCCGCTATCACTGCATCCCCCGGGAAAAGGAGCTGCCTTTGTTTCTGGACCTGCTTGCCGGCAGAGAATTCCCGCTGCCGGTCGCAAACAGGCCCTCGGAGGATATCCTTGCGGCGGTTTCCGTGCCGGCGTTTTTAAAGGTCTATATCGCCATCGCATGCCCGTTCTGCCCCAAAACCGTGTCGGATCTGTTCTGGCTGGCCGGGCAGAGTCGTTTTATTCATATCACGATTATTGACGGTGAACAGTTCCCCTCGCTGGCTGAGCAGGACCGTATCCGGTCCGTGCCCACGGTGATTCTGGACAATGATCTGCGGTGGGTGGGGCAGGTGGATCCGGGCGAAATCGTGGGCATGATGGTGGAGCGTGATCCCTCCAAACTCGGTCCGGATGCCCTGCGATCCATGATCGAAGAAGGCGGGGCCGGCGACCTGGCGGAAATGATGACCGGGCAGGAAACGATTTTCCCGGCCATCATCGATTTGCTGACCCATCCCCAGTGGTCGGTGCGTCTGGGCGCCATGGCCGTTTTTGAATACCTGGCCGAAGATGCCTCCGGCCTGGCCGATCAATTGCTGGATCTGTTGTGGAAGCGGTTTGAAAGTGTTGATGACCCGGTAAAAGGTGATATTTTATATTTAATGGGACAGGCGCGCCACCCTGAAAACCACGCACGGTTGGCGACGGTGATGACCGGCTCTTATGCCGAAGATGTAAAAGAGGCGGCCGAAGAAGCTCTGGAAAGCCTGCGTTCGGAGGGGTAATGAGATGACGACGGCCCTGGCTCTCATTGATCTTGATATTGATGAACTTCAATATTACCGGTTTATTTCCGCCTGGCTGTATCAGGACGGCGGGGAAACGTTTCTTGTGGATCCCGGGCCCGCATGCACTGTGCCGGCCCTGTCTGACGCCCTGGCAAAACACGGCGTAACCCGGCTGGACTGGATTCTGCTGACCCATATTCATATGGATCATGCCGGCGGCATCGGTCATGTGCTGGAACGTTATCCGGAGGCCCGGATTGTCTGTCATGAAAAAGCCGTGCCGCATTTAATCGATCCCGCAAGGCTTTGGAAGGGATCCCTGAAGGTGCTGGGCCGGGTCGCGGAAATCTACGGTCCCGTCAAGCCGGTTTCCGAGAAAAATATCATCTGCACGGACAGCATCCCGTCCGCCGGCGGCATCCGCGTGATCCCTACCCCGGGGCACGCGGCCCATCACCAGTGCTTTGTCATCCGGGATCATTTGTTCTGCGGGGAGCTGTTCGGAATTTTCCATGCGCTGCCCGATGATTTTTATCTCCGCCCGGCAACGCCGCCGGTTTTTGTTCTGGAAGACAACCTGGCCTCTTTTGACCGCATCCAACCGTACGCGGATCGCACCGTCTGTTTCGGCCACTACGGCATGTATGCCGACGGCAAAACCATCCTGTCAACGGCCCGGCAGCAGCTCCTGCTCTGGGTGGACGTGGTCCGCTCTCATATCAATGATCCCGATAATGCCGCCATTGTCGCCGAGTTACTCCAAAAAGACCGCACTTATGCCCGTCTGGACCGGCTTCCCCCTGAAATGCGGGAGCGGGAACTCTATTTTACCGAAAACACCATCACCGGCATGCGTCAATATGTTAACAAGTCGAAATAGATGACGCTGAGTGCCCTAAAAACCTAAAAACATCAGCGTCGATTTTGGCCCCGGACAACATCTGTAAGCAGCAGCAAGAAGCTATTCTTCTGCGGGTTCTTCCTCCGCGGACGGACTCCGGCGACCGAAGACCCGGGTGCCCAGAATGCTGATTTCATAAAGGATCATCAGGGGAATGGCCATCATGGTCTGGGTGACCACATCCGGGGGTGTCAGAATGGCGGCGCCGACAAAAAAGACCAAAATCGCAAATTTTCTGTTTTTCTTGAGGCCCGCGCTAGTCACGAGGCCCAGCCGGGCCAGAAAGGTGATGACAATGGGCATTTCAAAGACCAGACCGAAAGCCAGCAGCAGTTTGGCGGAAAAGCTCAGATATTCCCTCATGGACGGCATGGCCTGAATATTTTCCGAGGCAAATCCCAGCAGAAACTGGAATCCGAAGGGAAAGACGATGAAATAGCCGAACAGAGCGCCGCCGACGAAAAAGAACGAGGAAATCAGAACAATGGGAAAAAGAAGTTTTTTTTCGTTTTTATAGAGCCCCGGCGCCACAAACATCCAGAATTCAAACAGAATCACCGGTGTTGCCAGCATGATGCCCGCCAGCAGGGAGACTTTGAGATAGGTGAAAAAGGCCTCGGGGATGCCGGTGAAAATCATGGTATCTCCCTCACCCATGACGTCAATCAAAGGCGCCGCAAGCACGTCAAAGATTTTTTCCTTGAACAGATAGGAAGCCACAAAACCGATAAAAATCGCCACAGCGCAGCGGATCAGCCGCTTACGAAGTTCGTCCAGATGAGCGGTGAACGGGAGTTTTTCGTCTTCAGACATCGGTTTTCTTTTCCGGCGCAACAGCGGTTTTCTCTTTTTCATCAACCGTCGGTGTCAAGGGCGTACGGTCGACGGTCTCATTCGACGGCAGGGCTTTGGGCGGACTTTCATCGTCTTGCGTTTTTTTCAGATCCGTATCGGCATCATCAAACGGTTTTCGGATGTCTTTTATATCGTCTTCAATGTCGATGGAATCTTTGATGTCTCTTGTGGCTTTTTTAAATTCGTTAATGCCGCGTCCCAGGGAACGGGCGAGATCCGGCAGTTTTTTCGGCCCGAAAACCACCAGGGCCACGGCCAGAATCAATAATAGCTCAGGCATTCCAATGCCAAACATGAAATGGGTGCTCCTTTGTTACAGGTCAAGAGGGTGATGGGCGCACATGCGCCGCGAGATGAACGGCTTCGGGCAGAATCAGAGCCTTGCAGGCCAGTTTGCACGCCTTGAGGCTTCCCGGCAGACAAAACACGGTCGTCTGGTCAATCAGGCCGGCGGTGGCCCGGGACAACATGGCGGCCGAGTCGATTTGCTCGGCGCTGAATTGGGCGAATAATGTGCCAAAAGCCGTCAGTTCCTTAGTGAACATGGGCCGGACCGCCTCGATGGTGACATCGGACGGACTCAGGCCGGTGCCGCCGGTGATCAGCAGGATATGCGGTCCCAGGTGAAAAATGATGTCATTGACCGCACGGGCGATGACTTCTGCCTCATCGGGCGCCACCTGATGGCTGAGTACCGCATGCCCTTCCTTTTCAACGGCTTTTTTCATCCAGAGGCCGCTTTTATCATCTTCAAGGCCGCGGGTGGAAGATACCGTGAGAATACCGAAAGTCAAATTTTCCGGCGCGTTTTTTTTATGTGCGTTGGCTCCCATGCTATTGCCCCGCTGCCACATCCACCCGGTCTACGGCATCGCATTCCGTCAGCAGGACATTGACCGCCTCCCGGAAATCGGTGGAGATCCGGGTTCCTGTGTAATTGGCCTCTATGGGCAGCTCCCGGTGTCCGCGGTCTACCAGAACGGCGAGTTCGATGCGGGCCGGCCGGCCGAAATCCATCAGCGCGTCCATGGCCGCCCGGATGGTGCGGCCGGTATACAGGACGTCATCGACCAGGATAATCTGACGGCCATCCACGTCAAAAGTGATATCGGTTTTCCGGACTACCGGATTCAAACTGCTCCGGGTCCAGTCGTCCCGGTAGAGGTTGATATCAACGTCTCCGCAGGGGATATCAATATCGCCCGCCTGTTTTATCAGCGACTGAAGCCGCCTGGCAAGAAAAGCCCCCCGTGTGTGGATGCCGATCAACGCCAGTGTATCGCTCTGGACATGGGCGTTTAAAATATCTTCGGCCATTTTTTTCAGGATGTCTTCGATTTCAGATCCATCCAGGACGGTTTTGTTTTTTTCCACCTGCCTTGTTCCTTTCCCTAAAAATACGGCGGCGGGCTGCATGGTGTATTTCCCATGTTCCGCCGATGACATGTCAGTGTATAATAGGGTATTTGACGAATCAAGAGTTATTCGGGAATTGTCGATCAACAGACAGAGGCTGGCGGTTGCACCGGGATCCGGAGGCGCGGGTCCATCAAAGGGCCGGGCGGAGCGCGTTGACTTTAGGGTGTTTTTCCTTTATAGCAGATGAAAATGAAGTGAAATTACCCAATACGATACAATCTTTTTAATCAGTGATCATTAAAGGCATTTATGAACGTTTCGGATGCGTCGTGCAGCGGCGTGATTCTGGCCGGCGGACTCAGCACCCGGTACGCGGGGGAAAACAAGGCGTTTATTGAGATCGGCGGCAGACGGATAATGGATGCCGTTTATGATGTTTTTGTTGATGTGTTTGAGGAAGTTCTGATTATCTCCAACCGCCCGGATGATTATCTGGAATGGGACGCCCTGATCGCCGCCGATATCTTTGCCGCGCGCAGTTCCCTGACCGGCATCCATGCGGGGCTGTTTTACGCGAAGAATCCCTTTGTTTTCGTCATGGCCTGCGACACGCCCTTTATCCGGAAGGAGGTGATCCAAACGGTACTGGATCGCGTCGAACCCGGTGTCAGCGTTGTGATCCCCAGGACCGCCAAAGGAATGGAACCCCTTTGCGCGGTCTATTCAAAAACCATGCTGCCGGTCATGGAACGCCGTCTCCGGCAGAAAAAATTTAAAATCCAGAGAATGTTCAATAAACTTCGGGTAAAAACGGTTTCCGAAAGCGTGCTTCGAAAAGTGGACCCGGAACTGATCTCGTTTTTCAATATCAACACACCCGAAGATTTTGAGTCGGCCCGGAAAATGATTCATACAAACAAGGATCTGAAAAATGAATATTAATGCCTTAATCGACCGTATCAAGAAACACCCCGACTATCCCAAGGCGGGGATGATCCTGGCCCATAACGGCGTGGTGAGAAAAACTTCCAGGGACGGCCGGGAAGTCACCGGTCTGACCGTATCCGTGGATCATGACCGGCTTGCGCAGATTATCGAAACGGAAAAGAATTCCCCCGGGATCATTGATATTCTTGTTGAAATCAATGAAGGACGGCGGCTGGCCGTTGGAGATGATGTCATGGCAATGGTGGTTGCCGGCGATATCCGGGATCACGTGATCGCCACCCTGGAGCGGACATTAAACGCGGTCAAGCAGACCGTGACCCGTAAAACCGAGTTTTTTAAATAAGGTATAATCTTACCGTTTCGCAGAAAAGTCCGGTTTTTTCGCAAAAAGACTTCCTGCGATACCAGGAGCGTGGAAAGGATGTCCGATATGCCCGAATTTACCCACATGGATGAAAGCGGCCGGGTGCGCATGGTGGATGTTGGGGGCAAAACCCCCACCCAGCGCAGGGCTGTTGCCCGCGGGTCTATTTCCATGACCCCGGAGACATTTGAAAAAATCATGCACAACCGGATCGTCAAGGGAAACGTGCTGGAAACGGCCCGCATCGCCGGCATTATGGCGGCCAAACAGACATCCGGGCTTATTCCCATGTGTCATCCCATCCGGATCCGGCACGCGGGAATCGATTTTACCCCGGACGCGGCCCTTCACACCATCCATATCACCGCCGCGGTTCAGGCGTTCGACGTCACCGGGGTGGAAATGGAAGCCATGACCGCCGTCACCATCGCGGCCCTGACCGTCTATGATATGTGCAAATCCCATGACCGGGCCATGACCATCTCCGATCTCTGCCTGATGGAAAAATCCGGCGGCAAGAGCGGTTCGTTTGTCCGGGAAGACGCGAGGCCATCCTGATGGTAACCATGGAAAACATGGACCTGTCAATTGTGATGACCGGGCTCCTGGTGTCCTGTTTTGCAGCGGGAGGAATCATCGGGTGGCTGATCACCCGCCTGGTTTACGCGTCAAAACTGGCGGCGGCCAGGGAACAGTCGGCCCGGGCCGCGGAAATGAAAACGGAAATGGCCGATACGTTTACGGCGTTGTCGGCACGGGCCATGCAGGAAAACACCAAAGCATTTCTGGATCTGGCCGGACAGACGTTTGCCCGGCATATGGAATCCGCGGACCACGGCCTGGAAAACCGGGAAAAAGCGGTCCGGGATCTGGTCCGCCCCATTGCCGAAACCCTGGAAAAATACGATCTCCAGGTCCGATCCATGGAAATGGCCCGCCAGAAAGCCTATGGCGAGCTGTCGGAGCAGGTGGTCTCTTTGAACCGGTCCCAGAATGAATTGCAGCGGGAAACCGCCAAACTGGTTAATGCCCTCCGGCAGCCCCATGTGAGGGGACGGTGGGGGGAAATCACCCTGCGGCGGGTGGTGGAACTGGCCGGCATGCAGGCCCGGTGCGATTTTTTCGAACAGCAGTCGGCCCGCGCCGAAGGCGGAGTCACCCGGCCGGACATGATCATTCACCTGCCCGGGGACCGCCGCATCATTGTTGACGCGAAAGTTTCCATCGCGGCGTATCTGGATGCCGTGGAAACCGCTTCTTCCGATGAATCGGAAGCTTTCATGGAGCAGCATGCCCGGCAGGTGCAAACCCACATTCACCGCCTGGCTCTGAAAGAATACTGGACCCAGTTCACGCCGACGCCCGAATTCGTAGTACTGTTCATGCCCGGTGAAAATTTTTTCAGCGCGGCCCTTTCCAAAGCGCCGGGGCTGATTGAGGATGCGGCCGCCAGGGGCGTGATCCTGGCCACTCCCACCACCCTGATATCGCTGCTGAAATCCGTGGCATATGGATGGCAGCAGGAGACCGTGGCTCAAAACGCCAGACAGATCAGCGATCTCGGCGCTGAACTCCACCACCGTCTTTCTTCCATGGTGTCGCATATCAACGCCCTGGGCCGGGATCTGGCGCGATCCGTGGGCACGTATAACAAAGTTGTCGGCTCCCTGGAACGGCGGGTGCTGGTATCCGCCCGGAAACTGGCCGACATGGGCGTAGGGCTCAAAGGCGCGCCCCGGGATATGGACGTGTGCGCGGTGGAAAGCATTCCCCGACGCCTGGAAGAAGATCAAATCCCGGGCGATGCCGCAAAAGACGGGGATGAAATTGTCGGCAGCAATCAAAACCGGAAGGAAAACGACGAAGAGCCGGATGGAAATTGATATTTTTCGGAAAATAGCCGCATTGTCGGTCCTGATGCTGATGCTGGTCGCAGCCGGTTGCGGTCCGGAACCGCCCGAACAAGCGGAAAAAATCCCTTCTTCTCCGGAAGAAATGAACCCTTCTGAAATTTCCGAATCAAAAGATCCGGAAACGGTGTTTCGCAAGGCAACGGAGACGGCTGTGCCGCGGTTTGCCGATGACCTGGATTTCGCGGATTTAAAAACCGCCGTTAACGGCTCCCTGGCCTGGTACCAGCGGATGGCAGCGGATGCCGTTGTCTCTTTCGGTTCAGATACCTACACGGCAGGGCATATGGCCGACAGTCTGGAGCAATTTTTGCGCTTAATGGAGACCAGCCCCACTCCCGAACGTTTAAACGAAGCGATCCGCCGGGATTTTCATGTGTATGGATTTTTCGAAGATAATCAGCCCCGGGAGGTCCTGTATACCGGCTATTACGAGCCCCTGCTGCACGGCAGCCTGCAACCCGACGCGGTGTACCGTTATCCCATCTATGGCCGTCCCCGGGATCTGCTGACGATCAGACTTTCAGATTTTTCACCGGATCTGCCCGGTCAAACCCTGGTCGGCCGCCGGGCCGGACAGACAGTGGTTCCCTACTTCCCCCGGGCGCAAATTGACGGCAGCGCCGACGTGCTTGCCGGCCGGGCCGATGCCGTGGCCTGGGTGGATGATCCGGTGGACCTGTTTTTTCTCCATGTCCAGGGTTCCGGCCGGCTTGAACTCGACAACGGCGAAACGCGCCATGTGCATTTTCATACATCCAACGGCCAGCCTTACCGCAGCATCGGCAGATATCTTATCGATGCCGGGAAAATTCCAAGGGAAGAGGTCACCATGCCGTCCATCCGGGCCTATCTGAAGGCGCATCCCGACGAGATGCGGCAGATCTTTGACTACAATCCGCGGTATATTTTTTTTACGACCCGGGACCATGGCCCCAGAGGATGTTTTGCCATCGAACTGTCGCCCGGCCGTTCCCTTGCCCTGGACCGGAAATTGTTTCCACCGGCGGCGCTGGTTTTCGCCCGGACGCGAAAACCGGTGACCGACAAGGACGGGACCATCCGGGAATGGGTGGATTTTTCGCGGTTCATGCTCAATCAGGATACCGGCAGCGCCATCACCGGTCCCGGCCGGGCCGATATTTTCTGGGGGCACGGCACATACGCCGAAACCGCCGCCGGCCACATGAAGCATCCCGGGCAATTGTTTTTTCTGGTGGCCAGGCTTCCGGCGAACGCGCCATAACATTCATACCACTATATCGCGGCGATATTCTCATATGGGGGTCGATAAAAGCGCCAACAGTGGATGGCATCAGTCCCCGGCGGCTCCGGCTGCATGGAGTGGCCGTTATCCGGGCAGAAGGCGTGAATCCCGCTTTCCGAAGCGATGATCCATAAAAAAGACCAGACCACCGAAAAACGCCAACAAGCCGCTGGCGAAAAACAGCGGCGACGCGCCGATAATATCGAAAAAATATCCGTTAAAGAGAAACCCCGCCATGATCCCCATTCCGTAGGTAACGGCGTTGTTAATGGCCTGTCCGGTGGTTTTGGCTTCTTTTGGAGAAAGTTCGTCCATGTAGAGAATGCTGGCCACGTGAAAGGCGCCGTAGGTCAGCGCGTGCAGCAGCTGGGCGAACAGAATCAGCGGCACTGACGTGACCAGGCCCATCATGACCCAGCGCCCTCCGGCGGCGGCAAAGGTAAAAATCAGGATGTTCTGATACGAAAATCGCTTGAAGATCTTTTCTGATGTCAGCATTACAACGATCTCAGCTACCGAGGCAAGGGCCCAGGCCGCGCCGATGAACACGCCGGAATAGCCGAGATTTTCCAGGTGGATGGAGAAAAACCCATAATAGGTTCCGTGACTGAACAGCATGATAAACGCGCAGAAAAGAAAAATCACGGTTCGGCGTTTCATAAACGGTCCGATCACCGCCTTTGACGTTGTAGGCTTTTTACCGGACCCTGGGGGAATGGCAAACGCGATCAGGGTCTGGAGGATCGAACCGGCAAGGACGAGAACGATGATGATCTCGGTGGAAACCGCATCAATGGCATGGCCTACGGCCACCACCATGAGGATAAACCCCAGCGAGCCCCATGCCCGGAGCCGTCCGTAACCTTTTTTTTCGTTTCCCAGCAAATCCATGGAAAAGGATTCCAGAAAACTGATGATGGGGGCGTAAAAAAAGCCGTAAAACGCCGTGATGGCAAACATGGCCGTAAAATCCGTGGTCAGCAGATAAAGCCCCCAGGCCCCCATGGAAATGATATTGCAGGCGATATAAATGGGACGGCGGATCTGGAGGCGGTCGGCCAGCATGCCCCACAGCATGGGAAACAGGGCCGTGGCAAGGGTGCGGACAGAAGAGAGGATTCCGATCTGAAATCCGGTAAATCCCAGATGATAACAGTAAAGATTAAAATAGGGGAGGATGATCCCCATGACGCCGAAATAGATGAAGTACTGGGAGCTCAGAATGATTTTGACGGGCGCACGGTCCGGGGAGGGCGATGAGTCCGATTCCGTCATATGCGATGTGCGGATCACGTGTTTAGTAAATCCCGTTGCTGCTTTTGTTTAGTATAAAAAATAAAAGGGCCCGCTACCAAGGTTTTCCGAACTTTACCAGACAACACCGGGGAGCGCAAGACAGGTCGGCGGAAAAAGAACCGGTCGATCAGGCGGTCCAAACCGATGGATGGCCCGACAGGTTACCCATACTTTCGAGCATTGGCTCATCCTTACATATTTCTTGACATCTCAGACCCTATCTCCTAAAAATTATGGTCAATTCAATTCCCATACCCCCTGTGTTTCATCGATGTTCAGGAGCTGGAAGGCGGATGCACGGGATCGGAGGGACGGGGATAAAAAAACACTATAAAAAACGAGCACAAACAAGAGGAAGAAAAAGCGATGACACGCATCACAAACAAGGCAATGATGGGATTGGCGGTGCTGTTTGGCGTATGGATGCTGGCGGCTCCCGTGTATGCCGCCGAAGGAGCCCCGAAAGCTGAAATGACGCAGGATGTCTATGATTTTGGCATCGCCTATGAAGGCGTGGATGTGTTTCAGGATATCACCATTAAAAACACCGGTGACGCGGACCTGGAAATTATCCGCATCGGCACCGGGTGAGGGTGCGCCACTGTCGATTTCGACAGGATTATTCCTCCAGGTGCGGAGGGAAACATAAAGCTGAGATTACAGACCCGGGGATACGGTGGACATAAATACAACCGCGCTATTCAGGTAACGACCAATGATCCGGATAATCCCAACATCAAAATCCAGGTGACCGGCGAGATCAAAAAATTCGTGACCATGTCCTCTAAAGCCGTTTATCTCACCGGCAGGAAGGGCGAACCCATCAGCGAGACGGTGACCATCGTTCCGGAGACCGAGCCGTCCTTTGAACTATTGCAGGTCAACGCCATGAGCGGAAAGGATATCCGCTATTCGGTGACCGAAAAAGAAGAAAACGGGCGCACGTTTTACGAACTGCTTGTTGAAAATACCGCGGAAGCGCCCGGTCGGTATTATGACCGGATCACCATCATCACGGATCGCAGCGACCAGGCCCCCATTATCATCAACATCCGCGGCAACATCCTCCCGAAGGATGGCCCGCCGCCGGAAAGCAAACCCGCCGGTGCCGGCCGGAAGATGACCCCGTCCACCGACGGGCAGCCGGAATAACAACTGATGATCAAAAACGGCATCAAGCTGATCGCCCTGGACTGCGATGGCGTCATGTTTGAAACGGTCAACGCCAATACCGCGTATTATAATGATATTCTGGCCCATTTCGGACGTCCGCCCATGACGCCCGAACAATTCGCCTACACGCAGATGGCAACAGCCGATGAAGCCATTGCCCATCTATTCTCTGATCCCGAATCTTTTGCCGCGGCCCAGGCCTTTCGGAAAAAGACGGGTTATGACGCCTATATCAAGCATATGGACATGGATCCGGACCTGCTGCCGCTGCTGGAAAAATACACCGGGGTCTATCTCTTGACCGTGGTCACCAACCGGAGCGATACCATGCGCAAGGTGCTGGCGCGGCACGGCATTGAACGGTATTTTGATCTGGTGGTAACGGCCATGGATGTGCCCCGGCCCAAACCGTTTCCGGATCCGCTGCTGAAAGTGATGGATTATTTCAGTCTCAGTCCGGATGAAATGATTTATGTGGGCGATTCAGCCGTGGACGAGCAGGCGGCCCGGGCCGCAAGGGTGCCTCTGGTGGCCTGCCGGAACCCGGGTCTGGACGGTGATTTTCACATTCAGCAGCTCAGGGAGCTTGACCATGTGCTGTCGCGGTTCAGCTGATCCGGCATGATGACGGATCCCGAAAAAATTCTTTATCTCATCGACGGCACCGCCTATATTCATCGGGCGTTTCACGCCATCCGGAGCCTGAAAAATTCAAAAGGCATGCCCACCAACGCGGTATTCGGCTTTACCCGGATGCTTATCAAGCTTATGGCCGATCACCAGCCCGTTTACGCGGCCATGTTTTTCGATTCCAAAGGGCCGACCTTCCGCCATGAGATATATCCGGACTACAAAGCCAACCGGCCGCCCATGCCCGAGGATATGGCCGTCCAGCTTCCGTATATCAACGCCGTCACCCATGGGTTCAGTCTGCCCGTGATTCAGATGCAGGGGTTTGAAGCCGATGATCTTATCGGCACGTACGCCCGGGTTGCCGAAAAGCACGGGTATCATGTGGTCATGGTCACCGGCGATAAGGATTTTATCCAGCTGATCACTGAAAATGCCGTGATCTGGGACCCCATGAAGGACCAGACCCTGGACCGCGATTCCGTGGAAAAGGATATGGGGATCACGCCCGGCCAGATGGCCGATATGCTGGGTTTGGCGGGAGATGCGTCGGACAATATCCCCGGCGTTCCCGGCATCGGCCCCAAAACCGCCGTCTCCCTTTTGCAGAAATTCGGATCATTGGAAGATCTGTACGCGCATCTGGATGATATCACATCCGCGGCCCAGCGCAAAAAGCTTGCCGCCAACCGGGACCGGGCGTTTTTAAGCCGTGACCTGGCCCGGATCCGCATCGACGCGCCCATTGACGTTGATATTGCCTCCTTCCGACTTTCTCCGCCGGACAACGCCAAACTGGCCGGGCTTTTCAAGGAACTGGAATTCCGTCAGCTCCAGAAGGAGTATCCGGCCGCGTCCGGCAGCACCGCCGAAAAGCATTACCATGTCGTCTGTGATGCCGATGCCCTGGCAAATCTTGTACAAACTCTTTTGAAAGCCGAAAGAATCGCCGTTGATACGGAAACAACGGGCATCGATCCCATGTCCGCCGATCTGGTGGGAATTTCCGCTGCTGTGGACGCCGACGAGGCTTTTTATGTCCCTTGCGGTCATCATTATCCGGGCGTTCCGGTTCAGCTTCCCAGGGAAGAGATTCTTTCGGCCCTTCGACCGGTGCTGGAAAATCCGGATATTGCCAAGATCGGCCAGAACATCAAGTATGACTGGGCCATGCTGAACCGGTACGGTATTGATCTGGCCGGGGTGAATTTTGACACCATGATCGCTTCTTACCTGCTCAGTCCGGAAAAACGGGCCCACAGCCTGGATCAGATCGCCCTGGATTATCTGGATCACCGGATGGTTTCGTACGAGGAGGTCACCGTTGATGAAAAAGACCGCAAGATCAGGGATTTTTCCGAGGTGTGCCTTGAAAAGGCGGTCCCCTATGCATGCGCGGATGCCGACATGACACTGGCCGCCTATCATACGTTAAAACCGGAGCTTGAATCCGCGGGCCTGATGCCTTTGTTTGAAACCGTGGAAATGCCTCTGGTTCCGGTGCTGCTGAAAATGGAAAAAACCGGCATCCGGGTGGACCCGGACCGGCTGGCCGAACTTTCAAAAGATCTGACCATAAAGCTGGATCAACTGGAACGGGCCATTTATGAGACGGCCGGCGAAACTTTCAATATCAATTCTCCCCAGCAACTGGGCATGGTTCTGTTTGACAAGCTGAAACTGCCGGTGCAGAAAAAAACCAAAAAGAAAACCGGCTATTCCACGGATGTGGATGTGTTAAACATTCTGGCCGGATATCATGAACTGCCGGCACTGATCCTGGAGCAACGATCGCTGGTCAAGCTCAAATCCACTTACGTGGATGCTTTGTTTTCTATGATTCATCCCCAAACCGGACGGGTTCATACCTCATTTAACCAGACGATCACGGCCACGGGCCGTCTCAGCAGCTCCCACCCCAATCTGCAGAATATTCCCATCCGCACCGAAGCCGGACGAAATATCCGCCGGGCGTTTATTCCAAGAGAGGGCTGGGTGTTTGTTTCCATGGATTACTCTCAGGTGGAGCTGCGCCTGCTGGCTCATTATGCCGGAGACGAAAACCTGATTCAGGCCTTTACTGCTGATGAGGATATTCACATGCGGACCGCGGCGGATGTGTTTCAGGCCATTCCCGCTATGATTACGCCGGATTTGCGGCGTCAGGCCAAGATGATTAATTTCGGCATCATTTACGGCATGGGGGCCTACAGCCTGTCAAAGGAACTGGGAATCAGCCAGAAAATGGCCAAAACCTATATCGATAATTATTTCAAGCGGTATAAGGGAGTCAGGCGGTTTATCGACGACACCATCGAACAGGCCCGTCAGACCGGCCGGGTGTCCACGGAACTGGGCCGGATCCGATTTCTGCCGGAAATCAACAGCAGCGACATGCATCAGCGGAATTTTGCCGAGCGGACCGCGGTCAACACCCGGATCCAGGGAACTGCCGCGGATTTGATCAAGCTGGCCATGATCCGGGTGGATGCGGCATTCACCGAAAAGAACCTGTCATCGGCCATGCTGCTTTCGGTGCATGATGAACTGGTGTTCGAAGTCCCGCCCGAGGAACTGGAAACGGTCAAAACGCTGGCCAAAACGATCATGGAAACCGTCTGGACGTTTTCCGTGCCGCTCAAGGTCAATGTGTCGGAAGGCAGGGACTGGGCCGAAGCCCATTAATATCAAAAAGGCACTGCCGGAATTACCCGCAACATTTTAACGGGTGCCGGGGATAAGGCGGCAGACAGGAAGACGGTTCCCGGTTTCCCGGAACCTATTTTTTCAGAGCCGCCTTCGGGTGGGCGGCATCCGGGCCGTCCTTCTGATGAGACGGCCGGGCCGAAGCCTTTACCGTGGCGTCGACGGTCTGGTAAATATTACGGAAATGATCGTGAAACGTTGCCGGTGAAATATTGCCCACCTCGATGAATTTAACGATGATTTCCTTGGCTGTTTTGAGAATCATTTCATCATCTTTTGCCGCCATATCGTGTCCTTTTTGTTTACTCTTTTCTTAAAAGCCCGTTTGCGGATCGGGTTCGGGTTATTATTTTGACATTTCATTAGCAAAGGCCCGGCGGATTGGCAATCCATTCCTTGACAATGCGCGTTTCATATTTTTATGATGGTTTTAGAAAAAGGCCGGTTTGGCGGCCGGGACATACAATCAATCGGATGAAAATATGCTGAAAAACGAGTCATTAAAAATCGGGCGGAATGAGCCCTGTCCCTGCGGCAGCGGCAAAAAATATAAAAAATGCTGCATGAACGCCGCAACGCCGAAGCCGGTGGATGTGGCGGCTCTGTATGCCCGGAAATACGATATCCACCTGAAGACCCCCGAGCAGGTGGCGGGGATACGTAAAACCGGCCGGCTGGTACTGGATACCATCGATCTGCTGGAGACCCATATCCGGCCCGGCGTCACCACCAATACCTTAAACGATCTGGCCCACCAGCTTGCCATGGAGCACGGCGCCATCCCGGCGCCCCTGAATTACCGCGGGTTTCCCAAAAGCATCTGCACGTCGGTCAACGAGGTCATCTGCCACGGCATCCCCGATGATACGCCTCTTAAAGACGGCGATATCATCAACGTGGACATCACCCATATTCTTGACGGCTACTATGCCGATGCCTCCAAGACCTTTTTCGTGGGCCGCCCGTCGGCGGATGCGGAAAAAATCGTGGGGGTGGCGGCCCAATGCCTGAAAGAAGCCATGGGCATGCTGGCGCCGGGAAACACCATCGGAGATATCGGTTGGGCCATCCAGACATATGCGCAAAGCCAGGGATGTTCCGTGGTGCGGGAATTTGTGGGGCACGGCATCGGCCGCAAGTTTCACGAGCCGCCCCAGGTTCCCCATTACGGCAAAAAAGGCGAGGGCATCGCGCTGGTGCCGGGCATGGTCTTTACCGTCGAACCCATGATTAACCTCGGCCGGGCCGAGCTTTTCATCGCCAAAGACAACTGGACCGCCATCACCCGGGATCACAGCCTGTCGGCCCAGTTCGAACAGACCTTCCTGATCACCGACGACGGTTACGAAAGTCTTACACCGTTTGAACTTTAAAATGGCTGTTGGAAAATCGTTTTTCCCCCGAACTTCTCGATCTCACTCACAATCCGATTCTCCAACGGCTTTTCAATTTTGCTGATCGATTTTCATGGCTGCCAGGAACCCGCCGTGGATGGCGTCGTTGATTTTTCCCGGGGCGCAGCAGTCGCCCACAGTGGCATAAGGGATATCAAGGGAGGCGACCGCATCCGAAAGGGTGCGTACCGGCGCGGAACCGGCCGCGATGATCACCGAGTCAAAGCCCGCCAAGGCGATTTCGCCGTTCTGCTCGTAGGCGATGATGCCGTTTTTAATGGACAGCACCCTGGCTCCGGTTTTGACATCGATGCCGTAGCGGGCGATTTTGTCCATGATGACCCAGCGGGTGGACCGGCCCATGTCTTTGCCCGCCTTGGGCAGCATTTCAAAGACCGTCACGGTTGACGTTCCCCGAAACATCAGTTCCCGCAGCCGCTCGGAGGATTCGGCTTCGTATTCAAACAGAAAATAAAGGGTCTCCGGATTGATGGTCCCTTTGGCTGCAACAAACAGAGCGGTTTCAAGGCCTACGGACCCGCCGCCGATCACGGCCACCCGTCGCCCCAGGGGCGGGTTGTCCTTTAGCACCTGCCAGGCGTTTAATACCTTGGGATCATCGCTGCCCTCCATGGGTGGAACCAGGGGCGCGGCTCCTTCGGCAACGATGAGGTAATCCGGGTTTTTCTTCCGGATCATGTCCGTATCGACGTTGGTGTTTAAAAACAGCGGGATATCGTGTTTGCGGATCATGGCCCGGTAAAAGCGGATGAATTCCAGCAGTTCCTGCTTGTGGGGCGGGGCACCGGCAATCCACATCTGGCCCCCGATATCGCTGTCCTTGTCATAGAGCTCCACCTGATGACCCATCTGATGGGCGGTGAGAGCCGCCTCCAGCCCGCCCAGGCCCGCGCCCACGATCATGACCTGTTTTGGGGTCTTGGTTGGGCTGATCCGGCGCTCGTGTTCGAACCCGGAAAGGGGATTTCCCGCGCAAAACACCGGATGACCCGAAAAGATCTGGTCCGTGCACCCCTGGGAACAGGCCACGCAGGGCCGGATTTCATCGGCCC
>CAZRES010000036.1:20900-24135 GCA_964598885.1 uncultured Desulfobacteraceae bacterium
GTTTCCGCGTCCGTGTTGCTGCCCGGCACAAAATCGTTTCCCGCCATGCGAATGGAAAGCGGAACGTTTGGCCCGATTTTTTCACGGGTCAGGGAAACCACTTCCGTGGGAAACCGAAGTCGGTTTTCAAAGGAGCCGCCGTAGACGTCCGCGCGCTGGTTGGTTACCGGTGATAAAAACTGCGTCAGCAGGTATCCGGCCGAGGCGATGATCTCCACTCCGTCAAAACCCGCTTCCAGAGCCCGTACCGCCGCGTCGGCAAAAGCATGTTTTACTTTTTCGATATCCTCTATGGTCATTTCCCGGGGAGTGGTCTTGGAATAATTGCAATAGATGGCCGACGGCGCAATGGGCTGCTGGTTGTTGATCAGAAACGGATAAGCATATGCGCCGGCGTGAAAAAGCTGGATAAATGCCCGGGCCCCTTCATTTTTGATGATGCGGGTCATTTTCTGAAAAGATGGGATCACCTCATCGACCGCGATGGTCAGTGCCGCCAGACCCACCCCCACGTCATCAATGCCCACGGGCCCGACAGTGACGATGCCGGCTCCGCCTCTGGCCCGCTCTTTGAAAAAGGCATAGTACCGGTCATTTAATTTGCTGTCATAGGAATACAGCAGCCCCAGGGAGGGATAGGCGATGCGGTTTTTGATTTCCAGACCGTTGATGGTGATGGGAGAAAACAGATAGCGATACATGGGTGCTCCTATCTCAAAAAGGCAGGTCTGATTTATCCAATAAAAAAATCAGATTTTAAAAGTGAATAATATTCAGTAGTCGAATCAAATATGGATTAATGGATGCCAGCCTGTCAAGATTAAATCCAGCCATTGATTTGAATGGAGAATTGAATTGTGGATCACTCGCTGTTGTTGACAGGAGAGGAAGCGTGTATTATTAATCGCTTTTAACCATCATCCGCAGGTAAATAAAAAGACAGGCCTCGCGCCTTCTAAGAGAAAGAAAAATGTCTGAAATTCATTTATATGAACGTCGTCAGTTTGAAAAGCTTTTCAAAGAGGAAAAAATCGACCGTTTTGAGGATCGGTTTAAGGTGCTGGAAGCTTTCCTGCAAGAAGAGGCTCATGTATCGGCCGCTGAACTGACGGCCGCGTTGGGCGATCAGGGGATTTCCCTGCCGGCTGATTTTGTGGAAGACACCCTTGAAATGATGTGCCGTTTCGGTTTTGCCCAGAAAAACCGGTTTGAAAACGGCATTGCGCGCTATGAACATCGGCATCTCGGCCAGCATCACGACCACATGATCTGCACCAAATGCGGAAAGATTATTGAATTTGAAAACGATCAGCTCGAGCGGCTTCAGGCTCAGATTGCTTCTGAATACAATTTTCATATGCTCCAGCATCGTATGGAGATTTACGGCATCTGTTCGGATTGCACCAAATCCCGTGAGGCCCAGATGCCCCTGGTGTCCGCCAGGCAGGGAGAAAAGGTGGTCATTATTGACTTTTCCGGCGGCAGTCAGGCCCGGCTGCGTCTTAACAGCATGGGGTTGCGGATCGGGGATGAGCTTGAGATCATATCCAACCAGGGCCAGGGCCAGGTGGTGGTAGCGGCCGGTTTTCAGCGCTATGTGCTGGGCAGGGGGATGTCACAGAAAGTTATCGTTCGTTCCTCGAAGCAATAAACAAAAACAATTAGTGAGCAGGAAATCAGAGCGGCATCCATGGCCAATAAGAGGTTGGATAAAAAAACGAATGACGACCGGATGAATTTAGCTGAAATAAAGCAGGGACAGGATGCCCGGATTATCAGCGTCGGCGGAGATCTTCGGCTTCGGCGGCGTATTCTGGAGATGGGTCTGACCCGGGGCGTGGACGTTCATGTTGAAAAATATGCGCCATTACAAGATCCCATGGAACTGGTTGTGCGGGGAAATCATATCTCGCTGAGAGTCAAGGAGGCTGCTGAAATTTTGGTTGAATTGATTTGACATGCAAAAAGAACAATCCCAAACTCCCCTGATCCGCGTCGCTCTGGCCGGCAATCCCAATTCCGGCAAAACGACCATATTTAATGCTCTGACCGGAACCCGCCAGAAAGTCGGTAACTGGCCCGGAGTTACGGTCGAAAAAAAAGAAGGCGATATCGAGCAGTTCGGCCACCGGCTTCGGATCATCGATCTGCCCGGAACCTACAGCCTCACCCCGTTTTCCATAGAAGAAATCGTGGCCCGGGATTTCATCATGGAGGAAAATCCCGATGTGGTCATTGATATCATCGACGCCTCCAATCTGGACCGCAGTCTTTATCTGGCCAACCAGCTCCGGGAACTCGATACCCGGGTCATTTTTGTTCTGAACATGGCGGATCTGGCGCGCTCCCGCGGACTGAAAATCGACGCGGTCAAGCTTTCGGAGCTTCTCGGCGTTCCGGTGGTGTTTACCGTGGGCAACAAAGGAGAAGGGCTCGATAATCTGATAAAGACCGCCATTGAACTGGCGGGCCGGCCATTGCAGATTTCCGAGGAGCGCAAGGTTCGATACAGCAAGGACATCGAAGCGGCCATCGCCGAATTGCGGGCGTTTATCAAGGAGCGGATTGACGATTCTTTTCCCTACAATCCCCGATGGATATCCATCAAATTGCTGGAAGACGACCGCATCGTCAAAAAGCACGTGGCCCGTGAAATGGGGGAAAAAAGTGGTCCTGTATTGGAAACCGCGGCCCGGTTGAGGGGCGTTTTAATGCAACGGTTCGACGATGATCCCGAAATCGTCATGACCGACGAACGCTTTGGATTCATCGCCGGCATTGTCAGGGAAGTGCAGGTGACATCCCCCCGACGGCGGGCGGATATCTCCCGTAATATCGATTTGGTTCTGACCAACAAATTTCTGGGATTTCCCATTTTCATCTTTTTTATCTGGGCCATGTTCCAGGCAACGTTTACCCTGGGCGCTTATCCCATGGAGTGGATCGAGACCGGCATCCAGCATCTTTACCTCTTTTTAGACCAGATGCTTTCCCCGGGATATTTCAAAAGCCTGCTGTTAGACGGGGTGATCGGCGGCGTCGGCTCCATCATCGTTTTTCTGCCCAATATCCTGATCCTGTTTTTCTGCATTGCCCTGTTCGAGGATACGGGCTATATGGCCCGGGCCGCGTTTCTCATGGACCGGGTGATGCATCTGATCGGTCTTCACGGCAAGTCGTTTATTCCCATGCTCATGGGGTTCGGATGCAGTGTGCCGGCCATCATGGCGGCCCG
>CAZRES010000037.1:0-24016 GCA_964598885.1 uncultured Desulfobacteraceae bacterium
TTCAGGTGGACACCCCCAGTTTCGGCAGGATATAGACTTGCAGGGCGATCCAGACGCCCAGAAAAATGGCGATGATGAGAAATGTTTTCATCTTATTGTTCTCTCCGTGAATGTTTAGACTGACAGTAAATTAATTGCATGCCGGTTTGCTAAAAATAAGCCGGATCAGTTCGATTGTCAAACCGGCCTGCCGTACGGGTCTTTCTGGCAAAAGCGGGATATTGGGCGGACGCATCCCAAAAAAAACGAGGATTTATGTGGTACCAACATAAATCCTCGATAAATTATTATCTATTAAATCAATTAATTAATATGTTAATGTCACTTCCTGCTCGCTGCCGGAACAACCGGGCGCCTCATCCAGGCAGGTAGGAGTGAAATTAAAGATCACCTTGTCGAATGGCAAGATCTGCGTCCGGATGATAAACGGATTGTTGGTCCGGATATCCGTGGGGTCCCGCCAGGTGCCGGCATACGTATAGGTATCGGGATATTCCACGTTCAGCAGCACGGTGGTTTCATTCCCTCTTTCCAGGGAGACGGTAAACGTGGATCCCACAATAGGAGGATTGCCGTTAAAATCCTGGACATAAACGGTATAGGTATGGATGCCGTCATTGACTTCCTCGCTGGCGATGTTCATGGAGCAGACATCGGTGAACAGGATCGGCATGCGGGCCATGATCCGGTTGGTCAGCCCGGTTTTGCTGATCTGCCAGGCAGGCTCACCCGTATCTATGCCGGTGCTCGCCTTGTAGAAATTGATGCCTTCGCCGCCCACATACAAAGCGCCGTCTGTTCCGGCATCCGCATCAAAGGCCAGGGCATGCTGCGGGAACAGGGTCGTATCATCGGGCGGGTCATACTGAGGAAGCCCCGTATTGGCCAAGTTCCATGAACCGAAAGGTCGGCCCGGGTTGGTCGCGGCTGCCCCGCGAACCGAACTTGAATACACGTTGCCCACCGCGTGGGGCTCAAATTCTCCGAAGAAGTATGTGCTCGCATACAATTGGCGGTTTTCCGGATCCAGGAGAATATCTTTGATCTTGCTTCCGGGATCACGGGTGGTGCGGAACGTAAAGGTATCGTCAAGGGCAAAGGGCGCGCCCCCGGCCGTAATTAAAAATCCCAGGGTATCCGCAATGCTGTAAGCGACGCCGGTGGTGGCCTGAGCCTGCGGTCCGCTGACCGACCCGGTGACATCCCATACCTCGGAACCGACCGTGGTGGTATCCACGCAGATGACCGTCCAGGTTTCCGTCTGGGTTTCCGGGCCCACGGACACGGCGCCCATGACGCCGGTGCCCGCGTTGCCCACGCCGGGAACCGGCGTGGTGGCGCTCAGACCGCCGCCGAGCCCATCATTATAGGATTCCCACGAAACATTCCCGGCACTGGCTTCATTTCCGTTTAAGGTGTACCAGACCCCCGCATCCTCGGTGCCGGCGTATATCACATTCGAATAGTCCGGATTTACGGCCAGACAGGTAATATTATCCCCGGTGAATCCCTGGGTGGCCGCCCATGTCAATCCGCCGTTGGTGGACCGATAAACGCCGGACGCCGTGGCGGCATACAAAGTGGCATTATCCTCGGTACCGGCCGCCCTGACTATATCCCGGACGATTTTGCCGTAACCAAGACCGCTTTCGGTTACATCAAATGACCACTCATCGCCTATATCATAGGGGTTGCCGGCATCTTCCCGGATGATAAAGGAAACCTGTTCGTTGTCGGACTCATACGGAATTGCTGTCTGGGCGCGCCGGGCCTGAAGGCCGGATACATCCCCCTCTACCACCCATTCACCAATGGGAACCGTTTCAAACTCAAAAGAATCGTCTTCCCGATAAAATCGTGTCGCCGTGGCAGGCGCGTTGATTGTAAACGTCACCGCGCCATCGTTAGATGTATAGGTTTGTCCGGTTCGCGCATTCGGTGCTTGGGAAACAAAACCACCCCCGTCGTCGCGTTCCACCTCCCAGCCGTCAACCCTTGTTTTAAACGTCCAGACATCATTTAATGCAAAACCGGGATCGATGTAAAAAATTATCTCTCCATTGTCTGACACATAATTTGTCGGCCAATCTGTATAATTTGCATTAAACCCGCTGATCGACCCATAAACGGTGAATTCTTCACTTCCGGCCGTAGCATTGGTGCAGGTAACCGTCCAATTCTCATTGGCGGTTGAGGCGGAAACCGCTAATAGGTCGAGAGATGAATTTGCAGAAGTTTCGTCATAATCATACCAGCCGCCTTCGTAAGTAACCCGCCAGGTTTCCGCATCCGCCGCAACGGTTGCAGCCAGTCCGGTCATGGAATCCGCGCCGTCCGCCGGGCATCCGGCTGTCCCGCATGAAAAAATTAAATCTCTGGTCACCGCCCCGGTCTGGGTATAGGTGGCCGTCCATGTTTCGGTTTTAGACGTGGCGGAAAGTTCGGGATCGTCTTCCGTGATGCCGGTAATATCCTGATCGCCGGCAGCAGGACCTGGATCTAATTGCTTATTTGTCACTTCGCCGCCCCACCGGAAATTCTCCCCGTCTTCGGCAAAGACCGCGCCGTATCCATCGGTGCCGGCCCAGACATAGTCGCTGCCGGCATCATCACAGGAAAGCGTCAGAACCGCCGAGGGGATGGCAAACAGCCCGTTCCATTCCTCCAGGTGGCCGCTCTGCCAGGTGATGCCGCCGTCAATGCTCCGGAAGATATTGCCCCGGCCGAGATAGCCGGTGGCCGCATACACCGTATTGTGATTGCCCGTGCCGGATTTCACGCAGATGTCGTTGACATAGGGATCGATATAGTTCTGGCCCTCTTTGCCCTGCTCCGAGGACCGGCTGACATTGGACCAACTGGCGCCGGAATTGGTGGATTTGTACACCCCGCCGCCGTCTGTACCCGCGTACATGATGTTGTTATACGGCGTCGGCGTAATTCCGATGCTCCGGACATGGGTGGTGCGGCCGGCGTTATTGGCTTCGGCCGTGGCGATCATGAATCCCTGGGCCGTGGTATAGGTGCCGGGCGTGCGCAAAACGCTTTCGGCAAGTCCGGATATGGTATTATCGGAATTGGGGAAAAACGAACCGCCGGTGTTATAGGTTTTAAATGCGATGGCGGTCCCGTCGGGAACGGCATTGCCATAGATGTCGCCCACATTGGTATAAACACTGTCCTGCAGATTCGCTTTCCACAGGCCGGAAACATTTAAAAATTCAGCAAAAATCCCAAACTCCTCACCTACGGGCGGGCCGGAGCTGATGGCAATACTGGCTGTGGTGGTAAATACGCTGGTATTGTAATAGTAGGTGGCCTTGATGGTGACCGGCCCGGATTTAAAGCCGCTTCGCAGGATGGTGGAGACCTTCCCGTCTTTGGTCATGGCCGTAAGGGGATCTAACGCCTCGCCGCCGTTGGGACCGTCAAGCAGGGAAAAATCAACCCGGTAGCCGTCGGCCACCAGATTGCCGGAAAGATCCTTGACATCAAATACAATGATGGACGTGGACTGACCGCCGGTCCCCCGGATGCTGATGGATGTGGGATCCGGATACCCGTCGGCTACCTGCATAAAGGCCGGCGGCGGTTGGATATCGATGATCCCGCTGGCTGACAGGCCCGGCGCGGGCGCGCCTTGGGTTATTGCCGTAACAGTGACCGCGCCGCCCTTCTGCTTCCCTCTGAATGTAAACTCAACTTTTCCACCGGTCGTTGGGGCCGGGTTGGTGGTCGTTATTTCCCCCATCGTCAAATCACTGAGATCCAATTCAACCAGTTGGCCGTCTGCAATGGGATCGTCATCAGCATTCAGAACAGTGGCAACAATTTTCGACTCCGCCACTCCCGTTCCGAGCAATGCGTTCGGTATAATCGTCAGGCTGACGCTCCCGGCGGTGTAAACAACATCGATTTCCGCAATCCGGCCGCCGGCGGTGGCCCTGATGGTGACGGTGCCTTCCTCGTCATCACTGGTGAGGAAGGTGAACGCCTCCCCCGCCGCTGTGGTGGATGTTTCCGGAGAGATGGAACCTTCGCCGCTGACGATTTCAAATGTCACTTCCGTACCGTCGGGCACGTTTCCGCCGCCCACGGCGGTTACCTGAGCCCTGATCATGGACTGGGACGTACCGTTAGCCGGCAGGCTCGGCGGATCAGCCGTCAGAGTAATACCGGCCACCAGAATTCCCGTAAGGGAAATTGACGCATCCGCGGTGGTGCCGTTGGTCGTTTTGGCCGTCACCGTGGCGATCCCCCCATCCGGCGGTGAACTCGGCGCCGTGTACGTGACGGTCGCCTTGCCGTTGACGGTAACCACGGACAGTTGATTTAGCGTACCATAGTCAACGGTGAGCACCAGATTGGCCCCGCTGATCGGGTTATCATCTAAATCCCGGACCTCCAGGTTGATCGTACTGGTGCTGATTCCGTCGGCCGTTAAATTTTTCGGGACCGGGGTGACAATCACTTTTTCATCCGCGGGCGGGCCGGCGACAAAAGTGATATTGAGTGTCGCACCCAGACCTTCCGCCGTTGCGGTGATCTGCGCAGTACCCGCGGTAGTGGAAGTTCTCAGATAAACTTCGGCCATCCCATTGATATCGGTCGTCACGCTCTCAGTGCTTTCGATCTCATCTCCACCTGCGGTCTCAATGGTTCCGGCCGTGGTGGTAAAGAAAACAGGAACGCCGACGACGGGCTCACCTCCCATGTTTTGGACAATGGCCCGAACGCCGGTTCGGCTGGCCCCATCCGCCGGCAGTGTGTCAAGACCGGAACTCAATGTGATGGAACCCAACGGCGACGTTGCCACCACCACGCATGTTTCATCGGTAATGGAACTGTCGCTGGCCAACGTCACCCGGATCCGGTCTCCGGAACAATCACAAACCGTGCAAAGATCGTCCAAATTGACGCCGGCGATATAGGTAATGGTCACCCGGCCGTTGGTATCCGTGGTCCCTTGGATATCGGAAAGTGTCGCATTGGTGCTGTTTTCATAAATATCGAAATATAGGACTTGATCCGGTACCGGCGCGCCTTTGTCATCCCGCAGTTCGGCGATCACCGTGGCCGTCCCGCCGGCTGCCACTTCTCGCGGCATGGTGGTCAATGATACGCCACCAGCCTTAAGGGAGGTGAACCGGACATCCACCTCGCCCCAGAAGCCATTGGCATCGGCCGTTACCATGGCCGTTCCCCAGGTCTCGCCGGCGGTCAGCATCACGTCCGCGATGCCGTTGGCGTCGGTTTCTTTCTCGGCGCTACTGAGAGTTCCCAGGGTGGTATCAAACTCTACGGTAATGCCCCGGGCCGGATTCCCATCATAATCGAGCACCGTGGCTCGAATCAGCACCGATGACTTGCCATCGGCCTTGATTTCCTCGGCTCCGGCTATGACGTTGATGGCGCCCACGATGGTCGCGGTTTCATCCACCACCACGGTTACGGTTTCGCTCACACCATTATTGACAAGAGCCGTGACTTCCAGGTTTCCTTCACCGTAGGCACCGGCGGCGGTCCAGTCAAACCGGAACACGCCGTCTTCGGCCTGATCGGGGGTCATTTCGGCGGTATCGACGATTTCGGGATCACCTGCACGCCGGACCTGGAGCATGAGCCGCTGGTCATCGATGCGGTTGTCATATTCATCCTGCACAATGGCAGCGGTCTCAAAGGGTCCATTGGGCGGCACCGTATCCGGAAAGGCGTACATAATAATATGATGGGCCGGACCGGGAACAAATTCTACGGCAGTCTCACCGATGAATCCGTCGCAATCGGCCCGGACCGTCACCGGTCCCGCAATAGTGGTGGACTGAAGCAGGACTTCGGCGATGCCGTTTTCATCGGTCGTACCAGTGGCCGAGGACAACGTACCTGCTGTGGTGGTAAATGTGACGATTTTTCCTCTGGCCCGGTTACCGTCAATATCAGTTACAATGGCCCGGATGTTCACCTGGCTCTTGCCGTCGGCCACCAGGGATGGGGCGCCGGCGGTTACATCAATGCCCGCGATGACAATGGCGCCCGGATCAACCGTTACACTGGTCTGGGCTTTCATGCCCAGATTGCTCTCCAGGGCGGCCTGAAGGATGTCCGTCCCCTCATCGTCCCCGGCGGTATAGGCGGCCTGGGCTTCCCCGTTGACATCGGTGGAAGCGGTCAGGATATTTAATGTTCCTTCGCTGGCGTTTGTGGCTTGCGAAAAAACAACATTTTGATTTGCCACGGGATTTCCGTTGGCATCTGTCAGTCTGGCAAACAGGGTGCTGGTTCCATTGGGCTTGACCACTGACGGCGCGGCCCGCAGGGTAATGGTTTGGGGCTCGTCGGCGGTAAAGGTAACTGTAGCGGTTGCATTTCTGCCGTTAATGGATGCCAGTATCGTGGCCGTGCCGATGGTCGTGCCGCTGACCAGCATAACCGAGGCTTCGCCGTCCACATCCGTATCGCCCTCGGTGGTGCGGTTGATAATCCCCGGCAGAGAATTGTCTTCCACAAATTCCCCAAGGGTGGTTTTAAAGGTCACCGTGGCGCCTTCTTCAGGATCGCCCAGGTTGTCTTCCACGGTGGCGATGACCGCCACCTGGCTTTTGCCGTCCGCGGTAATGGATGCAGCCCCGGTGCGCAGACTGATGGAACCGATTTTGCCCGGATCAAAAAACCGGACATCGATTTTCTGGCTGATGCTGTTGGATTCGGCCCAGATTTCAGCGGTTCCCGGTGCACTGTCGGCAATCAGCGTTACAGAGACGCTCCCGGAATCATCGGGAATTTTGACCTTGTATTCCTGAGAACCATTGCGGAAGGTGCCCCGGTTAGTGCGAAACACCACGGCAGTGCGCTCGAAAACCGGTTCATTGCTGGAATCCCTGAGGGTGGCGTTAATCGTCGTGGATGTCACGCCGTCGGCCGGCATTGAATCAAGTCCCGCGTTCAGGACAATGGAGGCCGTTGCACCGGGACCGGTGTCCCCGCCGGGATTGCCGGACTCGCCGCAGCCGGATCCGAACAATGCAAGAAAACTTATTAGGATAAGGCAAGTTATCTTGGCATACCTGTGTTTCATGGAAGCGTTCCTTTCAAACGTTATATGCTGATATGGGCAATGTCGCATGTCGGCATCCATCCTGTCTGATCCGGGTTACCAGTCCGCCTGCACCAGATCTTTTTGTTCCAGTTGAATAATCCGGGTGGTGATGAAAATCATCAGCTCATTTTTATTGGTGGAGGTGTTTCTGCTCCTGAACAGCCAGCCGAGCCCGGGGATATCCTTGAGCACCGGGAATCCGGTTTCGGTTTCGATCAATTCGGTCTTGATGACCCCGCCGATGACAATGGTCTCACCGTTATCCACCAGAAGCTCGCTTTCGGATTTGTTGATGGAAAGGATCGGCACGTTTAAGGGAGAGTATCCCACGATTTCATCTTTCGTGGTAATCACCTTCAGGGCGATGCGATCATCGGGCGTGATCTGGGGCGTGACTGTCAGGCTCAGCATGGCTTCGGCAAACGCGGTGGTGGGCACGCCTTCGGCGCTGAGCTCCTGATAGGGGACTTCAGAGCCCTGCTCAATGGTGGCGGGCTTGTTGTTCAGGGTCAGAATTTTGGGCGAAGACACGATTTTGCCCTTGCCCTGTTCCTCCATGGCCCGCAATGCGGCATCCAGAACAATGGGGGTTCCCCAGGCACTCAGCCGGTTGAAACTCAGGCCGACGGTACCGGAACTGTTTCCCAGCGCATCCGATGTAAACGGCGTATTCATGGCCACGTTATAGGAATACTCGCCGCCCAGATCGCTGCGGTAAATGTCTTCGCCGGAAACTCCCCAGGTTACGCCCAACTCGCGTCCGAAATTCTCGCTGACTTCCACGATTCTGGCCTCAATCAGCACCTGGGGCGTGACCTTGTCGATCTCGGCGATAATTCTTCGGGCCTGATTGATCACATCCCGGGTGTCGGTAAGGATGAGCTGGTTGTTGCGGGTGTCAATGGTCAGCGATCCCCGGTCCTTGGTGACGATGTCTTTCAGGTGGGGCTGGATTTCCGTTCCGGCATTGGCGTAATTGATGGTGAGATACGCCGTTTCCATGGGTTCAAGCTTGACTTTGGCTGCCTCGGCCTGGCGCTGGGCCTCCATTTTGGCCTGCCGGGCGTTATCCTCGGCCCGGAGAGTGGCGATCCGGGCGATTCGGATGATATCGCCTTCTTCCACGTAATCGAGCTGATTCATCCGCAGAATCAATGCCAGCACCTGGTCCCAGGGCACAGGTTTTTCCAGGGAAATGGTGACCTCGCCGGTAACGTCCTTATCCACGGCATAATTTTTTCCGCTCACCTGCTGGAGGATGCGGAATACATTTTTAATGTCGGTGCGATGAAAATCCAGCGCGATTTTCTGCCCTGTGTATTGACGCGGCGGATCAAAAACCGAAAGCGTCTGGGTCGGGCCGGCGGGCGCGGGCGCGAATTCCGGATCGGCATAGGCGTCCGAAACCTCCTCCGTCATGGCCGACGGAGACGATAGCGGCCCGGCCAGTGCGGCCTGCCAGTCGGGCAGGTCGGCGGCTTCGGCCGTGCGGGGTTCGATTTTTGACGGATCAAAGTGAATGGTGATGACATCGTCTTCCTGAACCGGCCGGTAAGGCACCCATTCCCGAAGCTCGATAATAATATCGGTGGCGCGGGACATATCCGCGGCCGGCATGGGGCTGATCCGGTCGATGGCGCTTTCAAAGCGGGTAGTGATCAAGGGCCGATGCTGACGATGCTCCGGCAGCCGCGCGTTATAAAGCCGCAGGCGCAGCGCGTTGTCGGAAAACCGGCTCAGCTCATATCGAACCGGAAGCGTGGTGCCGATGATCATGGCGGACCGGCCCGCCTCCCGGCTGGAAAAATCGATCCGGCTGACCACGGCGGGATTTTCGGCGGTCGCGGTTTCCGACGGAGTGTTTTGTTCCGAGCGGGCCTGGCGCTCCCCGGACGCCGAAAAACGGTCGGGATCAATGGCCCCGGCCGGCTCTGTGAACGCGGTTTCGGGCATGGCCGCGGCAGGGGCGTCATCGGGCTTTATCACGACCTCCAGATTCGTTCCGGCCCGTTGCACCTCATAGCGCATCTCCTTTTTCAGGGCAATTTCCAAACGGGTTCCGGTCTGGTCCGGCGATAATTCCGTAGACAGAGACGCCACGGCGCTGCTGTCCGGCGTTTGGCGGGGCGCCACATCTCCCAGGGAGGTATCCGGAAAATACAACATAATCCCGGGCGGATCCTCCTGGCGGATGGAGGTGAAATCGAGTTCGCTGTCGGCCTGAATCACCACGCGGTCCGCCTCGTCGGCGGTACGCGCTCCTTCAACCCGGATATCGGTGATCTGATTCTTTGCCACCGCCACTCCGGCCGGTATATCCGCTGTTTCCGGGGACCGCCCTAATATCGATGCGCATCCGGCGCATAAAAAACATAGCAGCACACCGATTCCCAGAACGGCGCGGCCGATTCTTTTTTCCGTCATTGCATTTCTGCGATCAACCATCTTGACTATTCTCCAGGTTCAGTTCTGAAGTTTCAATTCCCTCTCACGGACAGCAACCTTGCCGTAAATATCTAAATATTTCTCTTCGATGATCACCCGATCCGGCATAATTTCCGCCACCTGGCCCCCCTTGTTCCCAATATAGGTTCCTTTGCTGATGACATATCCTTTTCCCGTGGCCTCTTCCACCAGCGCACGGTTTCTGCCCGGCATCCGCAAAACAGCGGTCAGCCGGAGCTGGGCCAGATCCATGCGCTCCAAGGGCGTCTGAGGCGCACGGATTTGAAGCTGTTCCTGCTCCGTGGGCGTCACTTCGGGTTCGGGCTTATAAAGAAATGGAGTAAACGGATCCATCCGTCCCAGCCGGCTGTAATATCGTCCGGGCAATTGCGTTGCCAGCGGGTCTTCCAGATCGATCGCAGCGGACGTCTCTTCGACGGGTTCGACGGGTTCGACGGGTTCAACCGCTTCGGCCCTATCGGTCGCCCGCGGTTTGGGGGGTTCGGGCTCCGGCGCCGTTGCCGGCGGTTCTTCTATTGCCGGTTCGGTTGCCTCCTCTGCATCCGGCGCCGCCGGGATCTCGGGCCGCTCGATTTTAATCCGGTTGCTCACATGCATGCCGGTCTCGGGGACTGCTGCGGCCGGCGCACTCCAGACGAAAATAGAGACGGCTGCCACCATCCACGCTGCATAAGAAATAAGTTTATCCATCACCAGATTCTTTTTTCCTTAATATTATAAGGGGAGGTGTTTTACCTTTTTTTCTTACCCTTTTTGTCCGCCGGATCTTCCGGCGGTGTTTCAATGAACCGATACGTCTCGGCCATGCAGGCAATCGACAGGGGAATGCTGGCATTTCCCGAAGCTTTCCTGCTCTTGCCCCGGCTTCCCGCTATTTTTGCTTCAAAGTTTTTTATATTGACGATCCGCGGCATCTGGGCAAGACGGTCAAAAAAATCTCCTAGATTGTGATACGTACCGGATAAATTCATTTTCACCGGGATTTCCGCGTAAAAATTCTTCGGGATCTCCTTTTGAGGCTGGAACAGCAGAAACGCCAGGCCGGCGTCCTTGCCGGCTTCGGAAACACTGCTGAGCAGCTGGGGCACCTCAACGGTTTCCGGCAGTTTTTGCGCAACCAGGTTAAATTCAGCCTGTTTCTCGGCCATCTTTTTTTCGTATTCCGGCAAGGTGTCCGCAGTCGCCTTGACCCGCCTGAGCTTGGTTTCGGTTTCCGTGATCTGCGTGTCGAGTTTTCCCTGCTCGTCGATCTCGGGCCAGTAAAGCAGGCCCACGAACAACCCCACCACCACCACCACCGTTCCCGTGGAAATAAGAATCCGCTGGAGCTTGGTGAGAGCGGCGATTTTCTGGATCAGGGGTTCAAAAGAATCCAGTGACAGTGAGATTTTTTTCATCAGTTCCTCTGCCGTATTATTAGGCGTTTGCCTTCTTTGATGCGGCGGTTGTGTTTCACTCGCCCGGGTTCATCGGTTTTCGCTTGCACACGAGTTGAAATGCCTTGACGTCCACGCCTAACTCGGTGACCTGTTTGGAACTGTTTAAGATAACATCGGTAAACAGTCCCGATCGTTCCAGGCGGGTCATGAAGTCCGCGATGGTCTCATTATCCAGGGCGATGCCGTCGATGGAAACGGTGTTGTCATCGGAACGCAGACGCCTGTACTGCATGCGATCCGCCACCGCCAGATCCGCGACTTTTGCCAGCAGAACAGGAGGATTTGCCCGTTTGGCCTCCAACTGGACGACCACGTCGATCTGCTGCTGCAATTTTTTCAGAGCCGCTTTGTATTGCTCCACTTTTTTAGCGGTGGCCTCATACTTGGCCACCTCGGCCTTGAGACCTTCCAGCTTATCGGCCATCCGTTCGGTTTTGGCCGACAGCCAGCCCTGGCCGACAACCAGAATGATCAGCAGGAGAACCAGGCCCAGGAGAAAAACCGACACCTGCCTCCGGACATTTTCCTTCGTACGCGCGGCCCGGTAGGGCAATAAATTAATGCGTATCATTTGTCGTCCACTCTTCTGATAGCCAGCCCCATCGCAATGGCGGCTTGGGGTGCCATCTGTTTAAAATAATCCTTATCTAAATTATCATCGACGGAATATTTTAGAATGGGATTGATTGGCAAGACTTCCGCGCCGGATCGTGCGGAAAGAAGATCTCTGAAAGCTACTATATTAGCGCCCCCACCAGATAGAAAAATTTTATTGATCTCGCTGTCCGGGTTAGTGGAATAGAAAAAATCCATTGCCCTTTGTATTTCATCAACCCAATCGGAAAAAACAGAGTTGAAAATATTATTCAATGCCTCGGGACTGATTTTATTAAGCTTATTGCTGAACTTGATTTCCTCGGCTTCAGCTAAAGAGCATTGTATCGTTTCAACGATACGGGCATTGATCTGATTACAACCAAGAGACACGTCTCGCATAAAAACCGACAACTTATTTTTTAAAATATTCACGGATGTCTTGCTGGCACCAATATCAATAAGTGTGATATTCTCATCAGCATCATCATAATTTAAATCAAATACATTCTGGAGAGCGAACGCCTCGATGTCGATAACGTTTAAATTCAGGCCCGCCATATCAATAAGATTGATATAATCGTTAATCATATCCTTTTTAGCCGCTACCAGCATCACATTCATCTGGTTCGGGTTGTATTCGTCCGTTTTCAGTATATGAAAATCGAGGTTTATATCATTGATATCGAAGGGTATATATTGCTCAGCCTCGAACGCAATCGACTCATGAAGCTGTTCTTCAGGCATGTTCTGCAGTTGGATGTTTTTGACGATCACTGAATACCCGCCAATGCTGATAGCGACATTTTTATTGCGAATATTTGTCTGTTTGAATAGTGCGCGAATAGCGTCCGCAACAGCTTTTGGATCCTTGATGACTCCTTCTTCAATCAGACCGGGATCAATATCGATCATCCCAAATTTGTGCAATACCCAGCCCTTTTTAGTTGCTTGGGATTCAGCCACCTTAATGCCTCTCGATCCGATGTCGAGGCCCACGAGTTGTTTTTTAGGTCCTAATAGTCCAAATACCATAATAGGCTCTGCTCGCTTTTGGGAAAAACAATGATTAAATTCGAAGTGAAGGAAAAGGAAGACATCGCTTCCTCTGAATGAAAAAGCAATGCTGTCGGGGATTGGACGTTTTGCTTCAACAGTCTCACCATGAGCTTAGGTTTGTCTGGTTACGCAACAGAAGACGGCCCCCCTCACAAACCCGTCACTCTGCTGTTCCAATTCGCATTCACACTGATTTGCGCCGGCAATCTTGCTCTGTCTTTACTGTTTTCGTTGCCGCAAATTGGAATCAGAAGTCGCTATAAAAATCAATCGTTTCTATTAATGACGTTAAATAATTGTTATGTCAAGGAAATAATACACCAAAATTCACTATTGATGATAGCGCCCTAAATTATCAATGATAACATATAGATATTATATACTTAAATTTCATCAAACGCCCCCTGCCCGTGAAGTTTTAAAAACAGATCCACAAAGGCCGGATCAAACTGGCTTCCCGCCGCCCGCCGGATAACGGCCAGGGCATCCGCCGCATCAATTATATCGCGATACGGCCGGCGGGTGATCATGGCGTCATAGGCATCGGCGACAGCCAGTATGCGGGCCAGCAAAGGAGTTTCTTCTCCCTTGAGGCCGTCCGGATAGCCGGTTCCGTCGTACCATTCGTGATGGTGACGGATGATATCCTGCTCCCGGCGCCACAGTCCAAGCTGACTGACGATGCTTTCACCAATCACGGGATGCTGTTTGATGATCTCATATTCCGCCGGCGTCAGCGGACCGGTCTTGAGAAGAATTTCATCCCGGATGCCGATTTTGCCGATATCATGCAGCCGGCCGGCAAAATCGATCACATCGATGTCTTCCTTTGAGCACCCGCACTTTTGCGCCATGATCACCGCCATCTGGGTGACCCGCTGGGAATGCGCACGGGTATAGGCATCCCTGGCCTCCACGGTGGTGACAAACGCCGACAGAGTAGACAGCAGGTTTTCATAAATATTTTCATACAGGGCCAGGTTTTCCACCTGGTATGCCGCGTGATGAACCATAAAGGAGAGATAATAAAGGTCGTTTTCACCGAAGCAGCGGGTTTTAGTTGTTGAATACACCACCAGAACGCCGAAAATCATATCACGGATATTCACGGGAACGGCCGCAAAAGAGCAAATGCCATCGGGCAGTCCGGCGACATTCCCGTTGCCGGATGACAGCAGCGGAATTTCATCAACGGCGATTTCAGCAATCAAATTCTTCGGAAAGAGAAAGGCCTCCGTCAGGGGTTTGCCAATAGCGCTCAACACGGCTGCATCGTTTGCGTCGCCGTCTTTTTCAGGTCCTGCCGCAGACAGCAAAAACGGCTCCGAAACGGATTTCCCCGCGGCATAAAGCAGGGCGCCGCCCGCCCTGGTCAGAGAAACGGCGGTTTCCACCATATGGTCGAAAACCTCGGATCCGGTCCGAAGCGACATCAGATCCGACATGATCCGGTTGAGCACATTGAGTTCTTCGACTTTTTCCACCAATTCCCGGTTGAGCCGCTCCAGCCGCTTCTTTCCCTCCACCTCCTTATTTAACAGGAGATTGCGGACAAACAGCTCCCGTTCCCGCAATACCCGCTGAAGGCAGATGAACATCTGCTCCAGATTGATGGGCTTGATGAGGAAATCAACCACCCCGTTTTTCAACGTGCGCAAGGTGTTGTCCATGGATGGATAGCCGGTCATGATGACCACCGGGATGGTGTTGTCCCACTGGCGAATGTGCTCGGCCAGGGCCAGCCCGTCCATCTCCGGCATATTGATGTCCGTAAAACAGCAGTCAATGGAGGTTGGTTGGGCTTTCATGACGTCAATCGCCTCCCGGCCATTGCGCGCGGTCAGCACTTCATATCCCTTGCCCTGAAAATATTCACCGGCAATGTCTAAGATCACGTCCTCGTCGTCGACAAAAAGGATGGTATTTTTACGACTTGAAAATTCGCTCATAAATGAATATGCTGAATCTTTTGAAAGTCAAATTTGAAATTTCACAGCCTTTGCAACTTTTATCGTCAATACCGACATTTATTCGCTGGGAGGCCTTTTTCAATGCCCATGTCCACTGATTTCAAGCAACGGCTTTTCCCCCGGCTGCGGGAAATTGCCGATCATTTCGGCACACCGTTCCATATATATGATGAAGCCGGCATTCGCAACACCGGAAAAACACTCCGGCAATCTTTTTCCAATATCAAGGGGTTTAATGAATTCTTCGCGGTCAAGGCCCTGCCCAATCCAACCGTCATGGGCATCATGAAAGACATGGGCTTCGGATTTGATTGCAGCTCCATTCCCGAGCTGGTGCTGGCCCGATCGGCAGGCGCCCGGGGGGAGGAGATTTTTTTTACCTCCAACAACACCTCGGAAGCGGATTTTGCCGCGGCCTTTGCCGACGGCGGGGCCATTGTCAATCTCGACGACATCAGCCTGATCCCCAAGCTGCCCCAGGTGCCCCACATCATCAGTTTCCGCTATAATCCGGGTAAGCGCCGCACGGGAAACGCCATCATCGGCAACCCGGTGGAAGCCAAGTACGGCGTCAGCCATGGTCAGATCATCGATGCCTATCGGCAGGCCCTGAATCTGGGGGTTCGACGCTTCGGGCTTCATGCCATGCTGGCCTCCAATGAACGCAATTACACTTACATGGTGGAAACCGCCCGGATGCTGCTCGACCTGGCAGTCCGCATTACCGATGAAACCGGCATCACCTTCGAGTTTATCAATATCGGCGGCGGCCTGGGCATCCCTTATCATCCCGATGACGCGCCCCTGGACATCGGTTCCATGGGAACCGACATCGCGGCGTTGTTCGATGAATTTGACGTCGCGCATGGATACCAGCCCCGTCTTTACATGGAAAGCGGGCGCTACATGACCGGCCCCCACGGGGTTCTGATCACCCGGGCCATCAACCGCAAGGACATTTACCGGACCTATATCGGCGTGGATGCCTGCATGTCGTCGCTGATGCGGCCGGGCATATACGGCGCCTATCATCACATCGATGTTCTGGATAAAAACATCAGCGACGGCCCCTCCGAAACAGTCGATGTGGTGGGATCGCTGTGCGAAAACAACGACAAATTCGCCATCCAGCGCACCCTTCCGAAAATCGATGCCAACGATCTTCTGATCATCCAGGATACCGGCGCCCACGGTCATGCCATGGGATTTAACTACAATGCTTCCCTCCGTCCCCAGGAACTGCTGCTGCGACCCGACGGGGTCGTGGAGCGGGTCCGTCGGGCCGAAACCATGGATGATTATTTCGCCACCCTGTGGTTTGAAAAAACCGTGCGGCGGTTCGATTAAGCGATATAACCGCTACATGGAAAAAAATTCTTCCAGGTCCAGTTTGTCGTCGATGCTGATGATGCGCGTCATCATGGCCCGCATCTCGTCGGGAACCGTTCCTTCGTACTGCTGAAAATTCTCCATAAACGCCGTTACCAGGCTCATGGCCCGCATTTCAAACTCACCGGCGTCCTCGGCCGCTTCCCGGGGATTGAGCAGATTGGCCGGCACCACGCCGCCCGGACATTCGCACGGTACTTCATACTGAAATACCGGGTCAGCCTCAAAAGCGACTTTTGAAAGCTCCCCGGAAATCGCCGCCTTGACCAGCGCACGGGACACCTCGATGGGTATCCTCTGGCCTTTATAACTCGGCTCGCCGCACCAACCGGTATTGAGCAGCCAGCAGGTGATGCCGTGTTTGAGGATGTTTTCCATAAACCGTTTGCCGTATTCATGGGCCGGTTTGGCCAGCATGGTGTCTCCGAACACGATGCTGAACATGATATTGGGCTCGAACTCGTCTTTGGCCGTCTGAACGAACTTGGACGTATAGGCCGTCATAAAAGCATACATTGCCTGCTCCGGAGTTAATCGGGCAATGGGGGGAAACACGCCGAACGCATCACAAGTCAGCAGAAACAGGTGCCGGGGATGAGGAAACAACCCGTCCCGAAGGGCATTGGGAAGATGGGATACGGGGTAAGCGGCCCGGGTATTTTCGGTCAGGCGCTGGTCCGACAGATCGAGCCGGCGGGTATCCGGATTAACGGCCACATTTTCCAGAATGGTCCCGAACCGGCGGGTACACGCGTAAATGGTCGGCTGCTTGTCCGGGTCAATATCCATCAATTTGGCGTATCCGCCCCATTCCAGGCTGAAAATTCCGTTATCGCTCCATCCATGGGCATGATCGCCGATGAGCTGCCGGTCCGGATCCACGGCCAGGGTGGTTTTGCCGGTGTCTTCCCGGCCCATGAAAACCGCCACATCGCCGTCTTTCCCGATATTGGCGGAACCCCGAATGCAGAACACGCTTTCCGGCATCAGGTAATTGGCCACGGTAAACACGGCCTGCTTGATCTCCGCCGCATAACTTGACCCGCCGATGAGCATGAGCTTTTTTTGCAGGTTGACAATCACGAATGCAACCGAGCGCGTGCCATCCATTTCCGGAATGGCGGTGAATCCCGGCACGTGAATGATGGTAAACGCCGGCTCAAAGGACGCCAGCCCATCGGGTTCTCTGATCTGGTAAAACATGTTCCGGGCGAACAGGCTGTGCCAGGCGGTTTCGGTGATGATGCGGATGGGGATCTGGTAATCGGACAGGCTGCCGATCAGACAATCCTGGGCATAGGTTTCCTGGGAATGCATGTAGGCCAGCAGGCGATGAAACAGGATATTGAAATGATTTTCGGAAAGCGGATTTTTTTCCAGGGACCATGTGATGTTCGCCTTACTGTGATCCTCTTCGACAATATATTTATCCTCGGGCCCGAGCGGCGCGTAATGGCCGGTGCGGACCACTATCGGTCCCAGGTGGGCAATAAGACCTTCCCGGTTGTTGGCGATTTTCTCATACAGCATCGGCGTGGGCAGGTTCCGGTGCATGATCCGCAGATGCGCGCGTTCGAAAAATTCGAGATCCAAGCTGTCAACCATGGCGATATCCTTTCATTCGTTCGGGTTGCGAACTTACGTACCGTTAAACGGCTCCCTGGGCGGACAAGGCGTAAATCACGAGCTTCTGCATCATTTTTTCTCTGGCGGATTCCGGTTTGTCCAGTTGCAGTCGGCGCAGATAGGGCATTGCCTTTTCCGGCACGCTCCGGATGGTCATGGCTTTGCCCAGGCCCTTGACCTTGCTCATGCCTTCGGACATCTGGGCCTTGAGCCATTTCAGGGATTTTCCGATCACCAGTTCTTCGGGCGTGAAATCCGTGCCAAAGGGGAAGGGAACAAACAACCCCCTGGCCTTGAACGGCGCCATGTCGTCTTCCAGCCGCTGGGGGTAATTGTTGCGGAACCGGTCCGGAATCACATAATCATTGGGAATTTTACGAACTTCTTTGGCTTTTTGCAAAAGATCGTCCTGAAAGCGGGAATCGGTGATGTTGAGAAGCTGGGCGATGACGTCCTTATCGGTTTTGCCGCGCAGATCCGCAATGCCGTATTCGGTGATGACGAAATCCCTCAAGTGTCGGGGAATGGTGGTATGACCGTAGTTGAAAACAATATTGGACCCGGCGGATTTTCCGGCGCCCCGCACGCCCTTGCACATGAGAATGGACCGGGCATCCGGCAGGGCATGGGCCTGGCATACGAAGTTGTACTGGCCGCCGACGCCGGAAACCACCTGACCGCTTTCCAGGCCGTCGGAAACCACGGCCCCGGACAGGGTCACCATGAGGCAGGCGTTGACGAATCTTCCGTGACGGCGCTGGAGCACCTTGAGCTCCTCGCTGTAATACCGGTTATTGCCGTAAAGCTGATTCACGTTGAGCACGGATGTCATGAAAATCTTTTTCCGCTGTTCCTCGGTCATGTCGTTTAACGTCTGATAAAATCCTTCCGGACCAAGGAAAAATCCGCCATGAATCAGGATATCGTTTTTCAACCGGTCGCCCAGGCAATGTTTCACCACGCCGGCCATGCTGGCCGCATCGGTAAGATCCGCGGATATCCTGGTACCGCCCGCGATGATCTCATTGTTTTCAAAGGCTACGCCGCTTTTGAAAATGCCGAATTCCATCAGAAAATCAACATCCTTTGCTGTCAGGACCGGAGAAACGGCTCCGGTCTCGATCAACAGTTCCAGCGTTTTCGGAGTCACGTTATCAGTGATTTTCTTCTCATTCACCAGGCGTTGAATATGAGCGTCATTATAGGTTTTCCGCTTGACCACGCCGCTGTCGATCAAATGGAGATAACCATCCACCAGCATTTCCGTGGAACCGGTGATTCCCTCGTCAAACGCGTCGATGCCGCCGATGCGGTCGATGACCGGCCCGAAATGATCCCACATGGCGGTTTTTTTAATAAAATCCTTGTAATCGGCGTTTCGCGTATGCCGCATCTGCAGACCATAGCAAAGAGCGTCTCCCAGGGAGCCGATGCCGATCTGAAGGGTGCCGCCGTCCTTGATCAGGGTGGAGGCGTACATGCCGATCATATAATCCGACGTGGTGATCGACATTTTGGGGGCGCCGAAAAGCCGGGTGTAATAGTTCGGGGAGTCAATGATGGCATGGTAATTATCGCCGCTGACCACGGCATCGCCGTACATAAACGGCAGATTCTGGTTGACCTGAGCGATAATGGCGATTTTGCGTCCCTGCTTTTCCAGTTCCCACATGGCCGGCGCCAGGTCGGCAGCTACTTCGGGATTGCAGCTCATGGAATAAAGGGTCTGGCCGTTGATGTCTTTTTTACAGACCATCTGGGCGATGACGTTGACCCCGTTATCGAGGATGTCCCGCCAGGCATGGGTATAATTGGAACTGATATAGTTCTGCTGGGTATGATCGACGTTGAGATAGGAGCCGGCCTTGGCGTAAAATTCCCGGAGTTCCACATTTTTCGGCAAGGCGCCTTTGCGCAGATCAATCATGTACTCCAGATCCACATACCCGGAAAACATTCGATCCACGAACGGTTCTAAAAATTTCTGCTCCAGGTCGCTGGTGCCCTTGGGTTTTTCCAATGAAAGGGCCGTGCAGAGCACCAGTGAAAGGGAAGGGTCCGCCTTGACCCGGCGGTAGATGGCATTTGCCAGCTGGTTCGGCTTGCCAAGGCCGAGCGGCAGGCCCAAAACAATGTTTCGGCCCACCTTTCGGATAATGTCGTCCACACATGGTTCCACATCCTGATAAAACCTCGGTCCCTGTCCATCCATTCTTTAACCTCCGGAATAAATTCGCTATTTCATATAAACACCACCGGCCTGGATCTTTGTTTACCAAAAAAAACAACATTCTCGATTTTTTGCAAAAAAAACGCCGTTTCGGACAACGATTTTCTGATTTTTCAGCACTAAAACCAAAAAAAGTCAACCTCTCATTTTCGCTCCGCGACAAGGTCGATCACATGGCGTACGGACACCGGAAGATCGGCCCGGGCCAGCATATCGGTGAGCTGGAGCATGCAGGCCGGGCAGGCTGTGGCCACCACGTTTGCGCCGGAGGAGCGGATGGCATCCACTTTTTGGGAACCGATGGCCCTTGACTCCTTGTAATATTGCAGATTAAAACTTCCGCCCATGCCGCAGCAGCGATCCGCATCCGGCATCTCGCGAAACGCAAGAGCCGGATCAGACTGGATCAACCGTCGGGGTTCGTCGCGAATGCCGAGGGTTTTCGCCAGATGGCAGGGATCATGCCAGGTCACGATTTCACGGCCATCCTCTTCGGCAAAAGGGTCTTTTGCATCGAGCGCCCCATCGGCCGCGCCCAGTATATTTACCAGAAACGCATTGATATCATATGTTTTGTCGGATAGTTCCCTAACGGAGCGGCGTACCGCCGGTTCCCGGTCCGCGGTCATTTCCGGCCAGAATTTTTTAATGACAGCAGTGCAGGTGGCGCAACCCGTAACCAGATAGTCGAATTGATCCGGGTCAAAACCGGCCAGATGATGGGCCATCAGCCGTGAGAACGCTTCCCGGTCGCCGCCGGCCAGGACCGGCATGCCGCAGCACCCCTGGCCTTCCGGAATAATTACCGCGGCGCCGTGCTTCCGGAGGACATTGACGATGTTGTCGGCGGTGTCCGGATAGATCTTGTCCAGCAGGCATCCCACGAAAAACGCCACCCGGGGAAGACGGCCGTGGGCGGACGACGGCGGCGGTCCGGTTGCGGGCTCTATTTTCCGGTCCCTGGCATGGAAAGGAACCGGCGCAAGGGGAACGACTTGGCGATCGCTGAACCGCAGCAATGCCCCCTGCTCACCACGGCCCTGCCGGTTGTCCGGTTTACGCTTTACCACCAGGGCCTGAAACCGTGAGGCCCATGCCAGAAACCGATCAAAACGCGCCGGCTCCGCCACCAGCCAGCGGAACAGCACCCGCTTCCACCAGGCCAGGCGTCGAAATCCCTCGATAATGGTTCTGGCGCGCAGAAACAAGACAGACGTGTCGATGTTCATGGGGCACCCGGCGCCGCAGGAGCCGCAGAGCAGGCAATGCTTCAGACGAACCGCCGTGCCGTCGGCATCGGAAAACATCTGATGTCTCAGGCCGTCGAGCAGAGCCAGTTTTCCCCGGGCCGTATCTTTTTCATGGCCGGTCAATCCATATACCGGGCAGACCGCCTGGCACATGCCGCACCGGGAGCAGCGGGAAACCTCCTGATCCAGAATTTGCATCATCCGGGCCAGGTCCGAGAGCCCCTGTTTTTTATCATGCGTCGGCATATTGCTGCCGGAGTTTGGGCTTTTCAATTTTTCCGGTGGGATTGCGGGGCACGGCGCCGAAAAACACACGACGGGGGCGTTTATAGCGGGGCAATTCCGCGCAAAACCGCATAATCGCATCCTCGGAAAGTTCATGACCGGGCTTTGGCATCACTACCGCGGCCACGATTTCGCCCAGACGAATATCGGGCATGCCGATCACGCCGGCATCATAAATTTTCGGATGGGTCATCAGGTGGTTTTCGATCTCCACGGGATAAATATTTTCCCCGCCGCTGATGATCACGTCCTTTTTGCGGTCCACCAGCCAGATAAAACCGTCTTCATCCATACGGGCGATATCGCCGGTATGAAGCCAGCCCCCTGCCAGGGCCCGGGCGGTTGCTTCCGCGTTCCGGTAGTATTCCACCATCACTCCCGGGCCCCGGATCAGCAGTTCGCCGGGTCGGCCGGGTTCCAGATTCCGTCCGTCGCCATTAACGATGCGGCATTCCCAGTCAAATCCCGGAATGCCGATGGCCCCGACCTTGTGATAATTTTCCATGCCCAGGTGCACGCAGCCCGGACCGGTGGATTCGGTCAGGCCGTAATTGGTATCATAGTCCTGATGCGGAAAAAACGTTTTCCATTTTTCCACCAGACTGGGCGGTACCGGCTGAGCCCCGATATGCATAAGACGCCATTGATCCAGACCATAATCGGATAATTGGATCTCGCCGTTTTCCACCGCCACCAGGATGTCGTGGGCCCAGGGCACCAGGAGCCAGACAATGGTGACATTTTCCTCGGAAACGGCTTTAAGAATGGCTTTGGGACTGACGCCTTTTAAGATGACGGCCCGGGCTCCCACCACCAGGTTGCCGAACCAGTGCATCTTGGCGCCGGTGTGATACAGCGGCGGAATGCATAAAAAATTATCCCCGTGAACCTGATTGTGATGGCGGTTTTCAAGATAGGCGGCAAACTCCAGATGCCGATGCCGCAGAAAGACTCCCTTGGGCCGGCCCGTGGTCCCGGAGGTGAAATAAATTCCGGCCCCGTCGGTCAGTTCAATATCGTATGGCGGTTCGGTTTCGTCCCGGCCGGCCAGGATATCCGGATACCAGAGAGCCCATTCCGGCTTGCGGCTTTTTTCTCCCACAAAAATATAGGTCGTGATGGTCCGGTCCAGGGCTGCTTTTCCCGCCTCAATCCGTTCGATGAATTCTTCGCCGAACACCATAATCCGGGCCTCGGCAAGATCGTTGCAATGAAGAATGTCGCTGGTTTGAAAACGAAAATTCAGGGGAACGGCCACCGCTCCCGACCGGAGGATGCCGAAATAGACCGGGAGCCAGTCTAAACAGTTCATCATGAGCTGAATCACGCGATCGCCTTTTACAAGGTCGACGGATCTTAGATAATGAGCCAGTTGATTGGCCCGAAGATAAAATTCGTTCCAGGTGATTTCCGACCGCTTTCCCGTGGCGGGTTCGCGTTCCACCAGGGCGATTTCATCGCCGTACATCCGGGCATTTCTGGCCAGCATTTCCGTAATTTGCATGAGTGCTTTCCTTGGTATAACAGGATCATATTGATGGGAAACGAGAAATGTGTAATCAGAACCGACCGAAAAGTCAACCGGAATTGCGGCGGGATTAAAAGGCGAGGATGATACCGGACAGGAAAACCGCTCATAAACGCAGAAATCCCGGCCCACGTTCCGTGGCGCCGGGATTTCTGTTTCCAAATAGAATGTTATTGCTATATATACCGTTTATCCGGTTACTTGTCTTCCTTGACCTCTTCGTAATCAGCGTCCACCACATCCTCGTCCTGCGAAGCGCCGCCCGCACCGGCCTCGGATGCGCCCTCAGCCCCGCCTTCCGCCTGGGCGCCCGTCTGGGAAGCCTGCTGATACATGGTTTCCGCCAGCTTGTGGGAAGTGTTCATCAACTCGTCGCTGAGCCGCTTGATCTCATCGGCATCCGTACCTTCAAGCGCTGTTTTAAGGCGTCCGATCACGTCTTCAATATTGGCGCGGGTTTCCGCATCGACCTTGTCGCCAAGTTCCTTCATGGATTTTTCCGTGGAATAAATCAGGGCATCCGCATGATTCCGTGCTTCCACCAGAACCTTTTGCTTCTGATCTTCCTCGGCATGCACTTCCGCGTCCTTGACAAGCCGATCGATCTCATCCTTGGACAGACCTGAAGACGCCGTGATCCGGATGGACTGTTCCTTGCCCGTGGCCGTATCTTTGGCGGATACATTGACGATGCCATTGGCATCGATGTCAAACGTAACCTCGATCTGGGGCACTCCCCGGGGCGCCGGCGGGATATCCGTCAACTCAAACCGGCCAAGGGTCTTGTTGCCGGCCGCCATTTCCCGTTCACCCTGAAGCACGTGAATGGTCACTGCCGGCTGGTTGTCCTGGGCCGTTGAAAAAATCTGGCTTTTGCGCGTGGGAATGGTGGTGTTTTTTTCAATCAGCTTGGTCATTACCCCACCCAGGGTTTCAATGCCCAGGGAAAGCGGAGTGACATCCAGAAGGAGCACGTCCTTGACGTCGCCTTTGAGCACGGCGCCCTGAATGGCGGCTCCGACAGCCACGACTTCGTCGGGATTGACGCCCTTGTTGGGTTCCTTGCCGAAAATATTCTTGACCC
>CAZRES010000038.1:0-23396 GCA_964598885.1 uncultured Desulfobacteraceae bacterium
CGGAAGCCATTGTGGCCATGACGGAAAAAATCGCCAAAAAAGAAGGTTTCGGCGCGGTTCTGGCCGAAGGCTCCGCCAAGGCCGCTCAACAAATCGGTAAAAACGCCGCCGAGTTTCTCACCACGGTAAAAGGCTTGGAAGCGCCCATGCATGATCCGCGCAGCGCGCACGGCTATGCTCTTGCCTATGGTGTTTCACCCCGGGGAGCCTGCCATGAGGCCAGTCTCAATTTCAATGTGGAGGGCGGGGCCATGTTCGTGCCGGAAATCGAGGCGCTGGCCATGCCGCTTGAGGAAATGTCGAGTGAAAAACGCGCGGAACTGAACGTGGCCTGCCAGGATTACGGCATGTTTTTTTCCTCCTGCGCCGTATACTGCAATCTGGGCGCAACGCCGCTTAACGCCACCCAGGCGGTGGATATCGTCAATGCCGTCACCGGATTCGATTATACCCTCGACGAAGTGATGGATATCGGCCGCCGGGTCTGGTACCTCAAGCGAGGACTCTCCAACCTGTTCGGAGCAGGAAGCGACGACGACCGGCTGCCCAAGCGGCTGATGACGACCATGGAAGAAGGCCCCACCGCCGGCAGCCTGCCGGATATGGATAAAATGCTCTCGGAATTCTATGAGTTACGCGGAATCGATCCCAACGGCATACCCCAAAAAGAGGTTTTTGAGACCATCGGTCTCCCGGATCTTGCTTCGCTTTTGCACAACTCCAGCTCCTGAAAAATCCGCCCGCCGTGCCTTGGGGTATGGCGGGCATCACGTCCGTGAATTCCAGCGGCCGTCGCGGGCACATATTTTTTACTCCTCATCACGAACTGAGTTCATTGTTTCCATCAATTCCCATCTTTCCGATAAAAACGAATGCTGGAAAACCGTTTGACAGGAATGCATACGGCATCCCGCGGGCCGGTGCTCATAAATTCGGCATCGGCCGTCATGATCCAGATAAGGACATGCCCGGGCGTAACGGTTGTCGTCCAGCAAAAACTCCACGGTTGCGCCGGTCTCGGGATACCGGCCGCAACATTCATAAATTTTATCCGCCATCGCACAGGATTCGCATAACTTCATGGCAAGATAGTAAGATGATCGACGTTGCCTGTCAATAAATCCGAATACAAAATCCACGGCTTTGAAAACAATCCAACCCACCCAACAAACACTTTGCGCTCCATGAAATAATTTGATAAACCAGACAATATTTTCCATAAGATTTCTAATTTTTTTTACTCCTGTTAAACGGATAGAATCAAGAGTCATCAAAATAAAAGGTTCGCCGGATGTTCGCGTTGCTGCGTGACTGGTTCAATGATCATTTTTCCGACCCCCAGATTGTTATCCTCTGGTTTTTTCTGTTAGCCGGATTTTTGATCATTTACTTTTTTGGTGAAATGCTCACTCCCGTCTTTGCGGGCTTGATCATTGCCTATCTTCTCGAAGGCATTGTCGGCCTGCTGGAAAAATTAAAAATTCCACGTATTATCGGCGTATGGGTAACCTTCGTTTTTTTCATAATCTGTATGGTAATGCTCATCCTGTGGCTTCTGCCCCTGCTGTCGCGGCAGATCGGACAACTGATTCAGGACCTGCCCGCCATGATTACCAGTGCCCAGAGCCTGATGCTGCAATTGCCCGAACGATATCCTGAATTCATATCCGATAACCAGGTCAGAAATTTCATCATATTTCTAAAATCCGAACTCACCCAGATGGGGCAAAACGTCCTGATGTTCTCGCTGGCATCGGTTAGAAATTTGATCACGCTGATCGTCTATCTGCTGATCGTTCCCCTTCTGGTCTTATTCTTTCTTAAAGACAAGGTGATCATCCTGGAATGGATATCCGGTTTTCTTCCGGCCAACCGCGATCTGTCCACCGAAGTATGGCGGGAGGCCAACCGTCAGATTGCCAATTATATCCGTGGTAAAATCTGGGAAATCATTATCGTCTGGGTGGTCACATTCGCCGTATTTTATTTGCTGGGGCTCAACTATGCCATGCTGCTTGGATTTTTCACCGGGCTTTCGGTTTTGATTCCCTATATCGGTGCCGCCGTTATGTACCTGCCGGTGGGGCTGATCGCATTTTTTGAGTGGGGAATCACTCCCGAGTTCGCATATGTCATTATCGCATATTCCATTATTCAGATGATAGACGGCAACATCCTGGTTCCCCTGCTCTTTTCCGAAATCGTCAACCTGCATCCAGTGGCCATTATTACCGCAGTACTGGTTTTCGGGGGTCTTTGGGGATTATGGGGGCTTTTCTTTGCCATACCCCTGGCAACGCTGTTTCATGTGGTATTAAAAATCTGGTTTGCCAAACGTCAAACCTATCTGGCGGAATCAGTTGAAAAATAAAATACTATAATAAATACAGTTCGATATACTCTTTCTATGAAACGAAAACGTTCTATTTTTTTCTGCCTTTCCGGTATTCTTGTATTCGGTCTTGTCATGCCGCGCATAACCCAGGCCGAAACAGAAGAAAAAAGGTTAACCACCTTTAGTTTTTACCTGGAAAATGATTATTTTGTGGGAGATGACAGCCAGTACACCAATGGACTCAAGTTTGCCTGGAGCTCACCGGTTTATACCGGTTATCCCAAAAAAATCTGGCCCCATCGATGGTTTTATCCGGTGGTCCGTCTTTTGCCGTTTGATGATTTTTTCGAAAGCCACCTGGAAAAAAATATTACGCTTTCGTTTGGTCAGAATATCTATACGCCCGAAGATATTGAAGAAGAAGATCTTATCGAGGATGATCGACCTTATGCGGGGATCACTTATCTTTCGATGGGCTTTCACAGTCGGCTGAAATCACAAGAAAAAACTTTGGAATTTTATATCGGACTCATCGGACCCCAATCCTATGCCGAACAATGCCAGCAGGTTGTGCACAAAGCCGTCAGAGATATCGAACCCATGGGATGGGACAACCAGTTAAAGAATGAGCCTGTTGTCGGGATTGTATATGAACATAAAATGAAAGTTATGCAATTCGGTGACGGAAACGGATTCGGTTTTGACGGCGTGGTAAACAACGGCATCGGTCTGGGAAATGCCAATACCTATTACAACCTGGGACTAAATCTGCGATGGGGATATAATATTCCAAATGATTTCGGGAATTTTCCTATTCGACCTGCCACATCCATGAATACGGCTTTCGGCTCCCAGGACCCGCGATACTCCATAAAGCATAAATTCGGCATCTACGTGTTTGCCTCTACCGAGGGACGCGCCATACTGCGCAATATTTTTTTGGACGGCAACACCTTTACTGACAGCCACTCCGTTGATAAAAAACTCCTTGTGGCCGACCTGGCGGCCGGTATCGGGGTTCTCGCCGGCAAGGCCCAGTTCTGCTTCGCCTATGTCTATCGAACCAGGGAATTTGAAACCCAGGAAAACGCCCAGGAATTCGGGAGCCTGAGCTTGTCGATTTCATATTAATGCCCTCCCGACGGAAATCAACGCATCCAGTGGCTGCATTTGTTTATTCAGGGGTTTTTCCAACATGATACTTCACGAATCCCGCGTCCGGGTTCGCTATGCGGAAACCGGGGTGGACGGCAGAATCAAACCAGTGACCCTTTTTAATTACCTGCAGGACGCGGCCAGCGACCACACCGCCGTGCTGGGCGTATCCGCCCTTGATCTGCTGCCATTGGGGCTGGCATGGGTGGTATTCCGTTACCGGCTGACCATCCATGCCTGGCCCCGATGGCACGATCATATCTCCATCCGTACCTGGCGATGCCCGGTGAAGAAACTCTATGAACTGCGCCAATATGAAATCCGAAACACGAAAGAGGAACTGATGGTAGAAGCTGGCAGCATGTGGATTCTGACCCGGCTGGATTCCAAAAAACCGGTGCGCCTGGATCGACATCTGCCGGATTTACTGGCAACCGAACAGCAGAAAAAAATCACCGATGATTTTATCCCCGTTCCCCCGGCCGTCCCCGACAGTTTCCATCGTTCCCATGCAGTAAGACTGCATGACCTTGATTTCAACCGTCACGTCAACAATTCGGTCTATGTGGTATGGGCCGTGGAGACAGTTCCTCCCGAAGTCATCTCTTCCTGCCTGCCTTCAATGATCAACATCGATTATATCGATGAATCCCTTTACGGCGATCGGGTGACCACCTATACCCAGCAGATCGGCGCAGCATCGCAACCCGCGTTTCTGCATCGGCAGGTGAGTGAAAATACCGGCAAAGAAATCAGCCGGCTCCATACGGCCTGGCGCCCGTTTGATTGAGCCGCTTCGGCTTTTTTCGTTTCCGGAAAATTCAAGTCCGTGCGCGCCACCTCAAGAACAACCGCCTTTAACACCGCGGTTCCCGCCATACCCGGAAGTAAAACCGGTCTTCCGACAAACAGCATTTTTGATGTCTTTGTAAAAATTTTTTGCAGCCACTTATTATCATATTTCCGGAGAAATCGTAAAACCAATCTTGACTGCAAATGCGGCATACGTTAAAAATTTGGATATATAATGGGTTGGCCGTGACTTTCCGATGATTTTTTCCATCGTATTTTTTTCCGAAAGATCATCCGATCCGGAAAATCACCATATCGCGAAACAACGCTTTTTTTTTGCAGGAGCATCATGCATCTGACGCAATCGCCGGAGCCCGGAACTCATCGGGTCATGTTCAAAGGCGATATCATCACTTTTACCCTGACCCTTTCCGAAAACCGTCCCGGCCGGGCCTGGCTTCGCACCAACCTGGGTCATGGCCGCACCATTCGCCGTGAAATCATCCGGGCGGTTATCCGAAGCGAACCGGTGCTCGCCCGTGACTGGTATGATATCCCCATGGCGCCGGCAGGTGCCTGCCGACATCAGGTAACGCTTGGTCTAAGCGAAATCGGCCATTTTGAAGCCAAGTGCTATTTTCTCGAATCCGACGATTCGGTCCCTTTATGGCCGGCCGGGGAAAATTTCTGCATCAATGTCGATCCAGCCGACACCTGCTGCGCCAATATCATCTACAACGCGTTCGTGCGCCAGTTCGGGCCGAACAAATCCGGAGAATTCAAGGCACAACATGATCATCCCGACCTGGTTAAGCGTCTGGACGATACCGGTTACAGCGTTATCCCGCCGTCTGGAACATTCCGGGATTTGATTGCCCATCTTGATTTTATTTTCGGCCATCTGGGATGCCGAATTTTGCATCTGCTTCCGGTAAATCCGACCCCTACCACATATGGTCGAATGGGACGCTTCGGCAGCCCTTACGCGGCTCTGAGCTTTACGGCCGTTGATCCGGCACTGGCGGTATTTGATCCCAAAGCAACCCCGCTGGAACAGTTCATCGAGCTGGTGGATGCCGTTCATGCGCGAAACGCCAAAATTATCATCGATATTGCGCCCAATCATACCGGATGGGCCGCTGAACTTCATGAAACCCATCCGGAATGGCTGGTGCGGGACAAAGACGGAAAAATCGAGGCCCCGGGCGCATGGGGCGTGATCTGGGAAGATCTGGCCCGGCTCGATTACCGGTATCGGAAACTCTGGGAATACATGGCCGGTGTTTTTCTGACCTGGTGCCGCCGCGGCGTGGACGGGTTCCGGTGCGACGCGGGATACATGATTCCCGTGCCCGCCTGGCGCTATATCATCGCGTCGGTCCGGGAATCCTTTCCCGACACGATCTTTTTTCTGGAAGGTCTGGGCGGTAAAATTTCCGTCACCCGGGAACTGCTTAACAACGCCGGTTTCAACTGGGCCTATTCTGAACTTTTTCAAAACTATGACCGGCGACAGATGGAACACTATCTACCCGAAGCCATCGCCATATCCCGGCAGGATGGGGCCTTGATCCATTTTGCCGAAACCCACGACAACAACCGTCTGGCGGCCCAATCACCAGATTACGCCGCCATGCGTACCGCACTTTGCGCGCTGTTTTCGGAACAGGGGGGCTTTGGCTTTGCCAACGGCGTCGAATGGTTTGCCACGGAAAAAATCAATGTCCATGACGCCGGCTCCCTGAACTGGGGATCGCAACACAATCAAGTGGACCGCATCCGGCGCATCAATCATCTGTTGCGGTCCCACCCGGCTTTTTTCGATCAGACCGACCTGCAGATGATCCAAAAAGGCAATGGGAATTCTCTCGTGATGTTGCGCCATCATCGCCCCACCGGAAAACGCCTGCTCATCGCCGTTAATCTGGATATCCATGGTCCCGGCGCGGCCTGCTGGACCGAACGGGACGCCGGCTTTCCATGCAACGGGTGCCGTGATCTGCTGACCGGACAAACGGTTCTGCCGGAAAAAACGGGCGATCTTTGGCGTCTTGAAATGTCTCCCGGCCAGGTCTGCTGTCTGACGCCGGACGGAAATGATGACCATATCCCGGAGGCAGACGCTTCGGCCGCCTTCTCCATCCCGAATCGCATCCGGCACCAGTGCCTGCGCGCTTTGGCGCTGGATATCCATCATTTTTATCATAACACATCGGATCTTGATCAATTCGATCCGGACAGAGCCGCCAAAGCATTAGCGGCCGACCCAATGGAGTTTTGCCGGCAGATGAATCCTCACTCGTCAGAACCCCGCGTAATATCATGGCGCTGGCCCGAAGACTGCCGACGCCACGTCATGATTCCGCCCGACCATTTCCTGCTAATCCGATCGCCCGCGCCGTTTCGGGCCGCCATTATTGAAACCCGCAGCAGCAGCAGCAGGGATCGCATCATGGTCGTGGCCAACAGCGTGGAGGCCGCCGAAGGCTCACACTTTACAATTTTTCCACCCCGGCCAGCCCGCCGACGGCATATGCATTCCATTTTGAAAATATCGCTTTTCCAATCGGAAAAACATACCCATGTCGAAGCGCCGCTTCTATTTTTGACCAACGGAGACGATATTCGCGTCAGGCGCCGGTTCGACCGGCATCGTCTTCTGGCAACCCCTCTGCGTTTTCTGGGCACCAACGGCAGAGGGGGCATGATGCGGGCACATGCGTTCTGGGGGGCGCTGGAAAGCAAATACGACGCCCTGCTGGGGGCCAATCTGCATCCCAACGTTCCGGTGGATCGTCGGATGATGCTGATTCGTTGCCGGGCATGGCTGGTATTTCAAGGATATTCCCAGGAAGTATCCATTGATGCCCTGACCGCGTTTTACTGCGACAGCGATACGGGTTGCCGCTGGGAATTCAGTATCCCGTCCGGTCAGGGCCAGCATGTCATACTCGATGCCGTGGCGGTCATGGCTGAGGACCGCAACCAGGTGGACATTTTTTTTACGCGCCGGATAATGGAACCCAGAGCCGATCAGCTCCCGGGCCATAAACCGGTCACATTGATTGTTCGCCCGGATATCGATGATCGCAGTTTTCATGAAAACACCAAAGCGTATCGCGGTCCGGAGAACGCCTGGCCCGATCAATGCCGGCGGCGCAGCCGGGGTTTTTATTTTCAGCCCGACTCCCATCACGAACTTGACATGGAAGCATCATCCGGGATTTTCGTATGGGAACCAGAATGGCAGTACATGACCTATCTGCCTTTGGAAGCCGACCGCGGCATGGACGCCCATACGGATCTGTTTAGTCCGGGATATTTCAAAATCAACCTCACCGGAAAGGAAACCGTTCGGTTACGGGCATCGGCTGACGCGGGATCTCAAGGGTTCCCAAATCACTCATATTCCGGCTCCCTTCCGCTATCGGCAAAAGGGTCCGCTGCTCCCCTGAACCCGGCAGATGCCATGACCGCCGCTCTTAAACATTATGTGGTGCGCCGGGAAGGCTTGAAAACGGTGATTGCCGGTTATCCCTGGTTTCTCGACTGGGGCCGCGACACCCTGATCGCCGCCAGGGGGTTGATCGCCGCGGGAATGACCGCCGAAACGGGCCCGATTTTAAAACAGTTCGCCCGATTCGAACAAAACGGGACCCTGCCCAACATGATCCGGGGCGATAACTCGGAAAACCGGGATACCTCGGATGCGCCTTTATGGTTTTTCGTGGCCTGCGATGAATTTATATCCGCGTCCAATGATCCCGGTTTTTTGGAAGTGCGATGCGGCAAGCGTAAAATCCGTGATATTCTGGTATCCATCGCTCAATCCTATATGGCCGGCACTCCCAACGGCATCCGCATGGATTCGGACTCCGGACTGATTTACAGTCCCGCGCATTTCACCTGGATGGATACCAACTTTCCGGCGGGCACGCCCAGAAAGGGTTATCCTGTTGAAATACAGGCTCTCTGGCATTATGCCTTGCGCTTTCTTTCCCGCATTGATATAGATCATCGCAGATCCCGCTGGGGGGCGGCGGCCGAAAAGGTTGAACATGCCGTGTGGGAATATTTTTATCGCAAAAAAGACGGGTATCTGTCCGACTGTCTGCATGCGGATGCCGGGGTCCGGGCGGCTGACGCCGTGGCCGATGACGCCCTGCGCTCCAATCAACTCTATGCGGTTACCCTGGGGGCCGTCAGCGATATCGACATGATCCGCAGCATTGTTACCAGCTGTGAGACGCTGATCGTTCCGGGCGCCATCCGCAGCCTGGCGGACCGGCCCGTCGTTCATCCCCTTCCGGTGGTCTTCAATAACCGGCTTTGCAATGATCCCCGTCATCCCTATCAGGGGGTATATGCCGGCGATGAGGATACCCGGCGTAAACCGGCATATCATAACGGCACCGCATGGACCTGGGGATTCCCGGCATTCTGCGAAGCCTGGCATATTGCCTATGGAGATGCCGGGAAAAAAACCGCCATCGATTTCATGGGCAGCAGCAGCCTTCTGATGAACAGCGGATGCGCCGGTCAGATCCCGGAAATCGTCGATGGAAACTATCCCCATCAGCAGCGGGGATGTGATGCCCAGGCATGGGGAGTCAGCGAATGGCTGCGGGTATGGAATCGTTTGCATCCACTAGAAACAGGGCGCAAACGAACCCTTTCAAACCACTCTAGAGCACAGGAGGCCGTATGAGCCTGAAAAAACAATTTCTGAAAACAAAACCAGTTTGTAAGGTGACATTCCGTCTGTCCCGGAAAGAAGTTCCCGGCGCTGAGCACGTCCATATTGTGGGAGAATTCAATAACTGGAGCACCCGTCAGAGCCCCATGAAAAGACTCAAAGACGGCGCGTTCACCCTGACCCTGAACCTTGAAACCGGACGCGGTTATCAGTTCCGTTATCTCGTGGATAACGAAAACTGGATTAATGATCCGGCCGCTGACGCCTATGTCCCCAGCGGCTTTTCGGGCAGTGAAAATGCCGTGGTTTCTCTTTAATTGCTATGTTTATTATTTATAAAAGGAAGAATCGCAGATGAGCTACATCCAGACCTATCAGGTCTACCCCAAAGTCCCGGAATCACTATCTTTTGCTGAAAAAATCGTTCTTAATCTCTGGTGGACATGGAACCTTGACGCCATTGAGTTGCTTCGACGCATCGACGCCAAAATCTGGAACCGCTCCGGCCGCAATCCCATCAATTTTTTTACCATGATTCCCCAGAAACAGCTTGAGGCGATCTCGCACGATGAAAGCTTCATGGCCCATTTTCATCGAGTCAAGGAAGCATTTGAAACGCAAGTGGAAAAGCCGTCTCACTATATTGAAAGTGACAAACAGGTAAAAGGAACCATTGCGTATTTTTCCATGGAATACGGCATTCATGAATGTCTTCCTCTCTATGCCGGAGGATTGGGGATGCTTGCCGGCGATCATCTCAAAGCCTCTTCCGATCGGGGCGAACCGATGGTCGCCGTCGGGCTTCTGTATCGCAAAGGATATTTTCGCCAGTACATGGATCAAAACGGCTGGCAGCAAGAGGACTATCCGGAGACCGATCTGTTCCAGCTTCCCATCGACCGGGCCAAGGATAAGGAGGGAAACGATCTTTATATCAACATCGCGGGACCGGATGGTTTTCTATATGTCCAAGTATTTAAAGTCATGGTGGGTCGGATACCCCTGATTCTGCTCGACACCAATGTCCGGGAAAACCCCCCGGAAAAGCGCAATATTACTTCCAGACTTTACGTGGCCGATGCCAAAATCCGGCTGGCCCAGGAAGTGATTTTGGGCATCGGCGGCATGCGCGCCCTGGATGCCATGGGAATACATCCAGAGGTGTGCCATCTCAATGAAGGCCACTGCTCTTTCGTGGGTGTGGAACGCCTGGCCCAGATCATGCGACGACATGCGATCGATCTGCATGCGGCCCATGAAATCATTCCCCGGGCCACGGTTTTTACCACCCACACGCCTGTGGCCGCCGGACATGATGAGTTCCCCATGGATATGGTGGTTCCCTATCTTAAGCCCTATGAAAAAGAATTCGGCATACCCCTCAACGATATCCTGGGATGGGGAAAAATCGGCCCCAATGGCGACCACGGGCATTTTTCCATGTTCGGTCTCGGCCTGCGCATGGCGCGCTACCTCAACGGCGTTTCTGAATTGCACGGAAAGGTGGCCCGAAAGATGTGGAACAGCGTCTGGCCTGCTCTTCCCGAGGATGAAGTCCCCATCGGCCATATCACCAACGGAGTTCATGTGCCTTCGTGGATTTCCATCGAGAACTCAATGCTTTTTGATCGGTATCTGGGACCCAACTGGCATCTGAAAACCTGGCGAAAGCCCGAGGTCATCGAGCGTCTCAACGACATCTACGATGAAGAACTATGGCGCGCTCATGAAATGAGCCGGGCTCGCCTGATCCGCACCTGCCGAAACCTTATGGTCACGCAGTACGGTCGCCGGAACGCACCCAAAGCCATCATGGAAGGGGCGGCCGCCGTTTTAGATCATGACGCCCTGACCATCGGATTCGCCAGACGATTCGCCACCTACAAGCGCGCTTATCTGCTCATGCGGGATCCCGAACGCTTCGAGGCCATGCTCACTTCCAAAGACCACCCGGTCCAGATCATCATGGCCGGAAAGGCCCATCCCCGGGATAATGAAGGCAAGGAGGTCATCCGCAGCCTGATCGAGTTCGCCCGTCGGGAAAAAATCCGCCACCGGTTCATTTTTTTAGAAGATTATGATCCCTATATCGCCCGGCATCTGATTCAGGGATGCGATATCTGGCTCAACACCCCCCGCAGACCTCTTGAAGCCTGCGGTACCTCCGGCATTAAGGCCGCGGCCAACGGCGTCTTGAACGTCAGCATCCTGGACGGCTGGTGGTGTGAGGGATACAGCCCGGAAACCGGCTGGAAAATCGGAAACGGTGAAGAATATCACGATCATGAATATCAGGATGACGTGGAAAGCCAGGCGCTTTACAATGTTCTGGAAAACGAAGTGATCCCCTGTTTTTATGATCGAAAAAATGGCGACACGCCGGACAAGTGGATCAAAAAAATGAAAGCATCCATGAAAATGGTCCTAAGCCGTTTCTGCGCTCACGGCATGGTGGGAAAATATGCGGTATCCTATCAGGAAGCCGTCGAGCAATTCGAAAAACTTCTCGCCGACAACGCCCAGGAGGCGCATAAACTAAAAGAGCTTCATCACCGTCTCAAGACCGAATGGCATGCCATTCAGGTCGCGCATCCGGTACGAAATCTTGACGGCCCGTTCCGTGTGGGTGATGAGTTTAAAATCACCACCTCGGTATTTCTCGGGAATCTCACGCCCAATGATGTGGAAGTGGAGCTCTGTTATGGTAAAATGAAAACCGTTGAGCACTTGGATACCATCCAGATTGAAAAGATGGACGTCATGGAGGATCACGGAAACGGCCATTTTGTCTACGGTTGTGTTCTGCCATGCAATATTTCCGGTCGTTTCGGGCTCACGTGCCGCATCACCCCCAAGGGCGACAAAATGCTCAAGTATGCGCCGGGATTGATTACCTGGGCGTAAGCGGGAACCCGAGAGTCGGGAACAAAAGAAAAAAAAGCCGCTTTCAGCGGAAAATAAGGTTAACGCTGATGACAAAAGAGAATAATCCCAAACCCCGGATCTTGATCGTAACCCCGGAGGTCACCTATCTTCCCAGGGGAATGGGTGTGGAGGCCTACAGCATGACCGCCAAGGCCGGCGGTATGGCTGATGTGTCCGCTTCTCTGATCGCCGCGTTGTTTGACCAGGGGGCCGACGTTCATGTCGCTCTGCCGAATTATCGGGCCATGTTCGACACCCATCTGGATCCGATCCTTCGAACGCAGAACCAGATGATCCGCAGCCGGATGCCCGAAGACCGTATTCATCTGGCCGAAGACCGCGCCTTTTTTTACCTCCATAATGTCTATTCCAGCTACGGCACCGAAAATATGCGGATTTCCCTGGCCTTTCAGCGCGAAGTCATGAATCATATCGTGCCCTGGGTAAAACCCGATCTGATCCACTGCAATGACTGGATGACGGCTCTGATCCCTGCCATGTCCCGGCGCATGGAAATTCCATGTCTGTTTACCATCCACAATATCCACACGGTCAAAACCACCCTGGCCCACATTGAAGACCGGGGCATTGATGCGGCGTATTTCTGGGACAACCTGTATTACGAGCAGATGGCCGAGGAATATGAATCAAGCCGGGAAAACAATCCGGTGGATTTTCTTACCAGCGGCGTTTTCGCTGCCCATTTCGTCAACACCGTCAGTCCCATGTTTTTAAGGGAAATTGTTGACGGATACCACGATTTCGTCTCTCCCCATCTCCGGCGGGAGCTGCAAAACAAATTCTACGCTGATTGCGCGGCCGGTGTTCTCAATGCCCCGGATCCCGGATTCAATCCAAAGACCGATAAAAATCTCGTCCGTCAGTTCAAACCCCAAGATCATGCCATCGGCAAACTATACAACAAGCGATTCCTTCAGAATACCCTGGGCCTGATCCAGGATGACAACGCCCCGATTTTTTTCTGGCCCCATCGCATGGATACAATTCAGAAAGGATGCCAACTCCTGGCCGACATTCTCTACCACGTGACCGATATTTATCATGAGCGGAACCTGCAGATCATTTTCGTCGCCGATGGCCCGTTCAAGGGTCATTTTTCCGATATCGTCAATTATCATGGTCTTCACGACCGGGTGGCGGTCTGGGATTTTAATGAACGTCTGTCGCGCATCGCCTATGCGGCCTCGGATTTCATTCTCATGCCGTCCTTGTTTGAACCCTGTGGACTGGCTCAGATGATTGCCCCCATATACGGATCACTTCCCGTGGCAAGGGATACGGGAGGCATCCATGATACGGTTTCCCCTCTGGATGCGGACAATCATCGGGGAAATGGATTTTTATTCGATACCTACGATTCCGGCGGTCTGCTCTGGGCGATTCATGAGGCCATGCGCTTTTATGAGCGTCCCGCAAAACAGCGGGAGGCTGAAATTCGGCGGATCATGACCCATGCGGTTGAAACCTTCAATCACGACGTGACGGCACGATGGTACATTGAGCTCTATGAACGCATGCTTCAACGCCCTTTGCTGGTCTAAACCTGTGAAAGATTTTTTATGAATGATTCCATCGACAAAGCTGCACATTCTCTTCTATCATCCGATGCGCTTCTGGAACCTTATACCGCGGATATCAAACGACGTATCGCCGCCATTTTAGCCACGGAAAGCCGGCTGACCGGCAAAAAAATGCCGCTGGCCGATTTTGCGGCCGGTCATGAATTTTTTGGCCTGCATTTTGACGGCAATGAATGGATATTTCGGGAATGGGCGCCCAATGCCGAAACCATTTATCTGCTGTGCGACGGCACCGGATGGCGGGAAATGCCCCGTTACCGCCTGCAGCGCACCGTGCCTGACGGCGTATGGGAAATACGGCTGCCGGCAACGGCGCTTGCGCACATGGATCTTTATCGGCTCAGGATCTACTGGAACGGCGGTGTCGGGGACCGGATTCCCGCATACGCCAGGCGGGTGATCCAGGATCCGGATACCCTGATTTTCAATGCCCAGGTCTGGCTCCCGGAAAATCCTTACCAGTGGCAATATCCGGATTTCCGCTGCAAGGGCGATGCGCTTCTGGTCTATGAAGCCCATGTCGGCATGGCCCAGGAAAAGGAGGGAATCGGAACATATGCGGATTTCCGAAAAAAAACTCTCCCGCGCATCATTGCGGCCGGATACAACGCCATCCAGCTCATGGCCATCCAGGAGCATCCTTATTATGCGTCCTTTGGATATCAGGTATCGAGTTTTTTTGCCGCATCATCGCGATTCGGCACGCCGGATGAATTAAAAGCCCTTATCGACGAGGCTCACGGTGCGGGCATTTGCGTCATTATAGATCTGATCCACTCCCACGCGGTCAATAACGAGGTGGAAGGTCTCAGCCGGTTTGACGGCACGTCCTATCAATATTTTCATGACGGACCCCGGGGACGGCACCCGGCATGGGATTCCCGTTGTTTTGATTACGGCAAGGTCCAGGTGCTTCATTTTCTGCTCTCCAACTGTCGGTTCTGGCTGGATGAATACCGGATGGACGGATTTCGATTCGACGGGATTACCAGCATGCTCTACCTGGATCACGGCCTGGGCCGCGCATTTGTTTCCTATGACGATTATTTTTCGGGCAACGTGGATGAGGACGCCCTCACCTACCTGGCTCTTGCCAACAAGACCATTCATGATGTCCGGCCCGATGCGGTCACCATAGCCGAAGATATTTCCGGTATGCCGGGCCTGGCCGTACCCGTGGCATCCGGCGGGTTTGGTTTCGATTATCGTTTTGCCATGGGAATCGCTGATTACTGGATCAAACTGACCAAGGATACTCCGGATGAGAACTGGCCGCTGGCACACTTATGGTTTGAACTCACCAATCGTCGGCACGGGGAAAAAACCATCTCTTATGCCGAATCGCATGACCAGGCGCTGGTTGGCGATCAGACACTGATTTTTCGAATGATCGGTGCGGCAATATTTGATCATATGAGCGCTAATGACGATGATCCAGGAGTCGACAGAGGGATTGCCCTCCACAAGATGATCCGGCTCATTACCCTGGCCACGGCAGGACATGGATATCTCAATTTCATGGGCAATGAATTCGGCCATCCCGAATGGATTGATTTTCCCCGGAAAGAAAACGAATGGAGTTACAAATATGCCCGCCGGCAATGGTCTCTTGCCGATAATCCAAAGCTGAAATATCATTATCTGGGAAGATTTGACAACGACATGATCGCTCTGGCGCGAAAACACGATCTTCCCGGCCCGCCGGAACCCGAGCTGCTTTCCGCGCACGATGAGGACAAGGTCATTGCGTTTGCGCGGGGCCGGCTGGTTTTTGCCTTTAATTTCCACCCGGTAACATCGTATCCGGACTACGGTTTTGTTGCACCGGCCGGCAAATACCGGATGATCTTAACTACCGATGACGCCCGGTACGACGGCCACAAACGACTGAAAAAAAATCAAGTTCATTTCACGCAGTACGATGAGCATAACAGGCGGAATCAGCTGCTGCTCTATCTTCCTTCCCGAACGGCCGTGGTACTGATGCGGGAAGACCAAGGATAAAGATCATGGAATTCCCATGCGGATGCCGGGAAACCGCTGAGAACCCGCAAACCAACGTCACTCTGATCGGCATGCCCGGCGCGGGCAAAAGCACCATCGGCATCATTTTAGCCAAATATCTGGCATGCGGATTTATCGACACCGACATTCTGATCCAGATCAACCACCAGAAATCCCTCCAGCAAATCCTGGATGAAACCGGCTATATGAATCTTCGCCGAATCGAAGAAATGGAAATTTTAAAGCTCAACATCGACAATCACGTTGTCGCCACGGGCGGCTCCGCGGTTTACAGCGAAAAAGCCATGGCTCATCTGCAAAAAATCTCGACAATTGTTTTTCTCGAGGTGGCCGCTCATGTCCTGGAAAAACGGATCCATAATTATGCCACCCGGGGAATCGCCAAATCTTCCGGCCAATCCTTTACCCAGCTGTTCGACGAACGGCAGTCGCTCTACGAAAAATACGCCGACATTGTGATCGACTGTGCGGCCATGGATCAGGAGGAGATCGCGGAACTAATTTATCGGGACCCTTCATGGACGACCCGATTGCGACCCTCGTTTTTGGCCCGATAAAGCGCGCGATCCGCCGCCTCCAGGATGGTGTCCACCGTGTTGCCGACAACGGCGAGGGCCACGCCGATACTTAACGTAACCGACAGCTCGCCTGACTTTGTTGCTATTTGACTATTGGCGATTTTATGGCACAATCGTTCAAAAAGAAAAATACAGTCCGCTTCTTTCTTGAGCGGCGTGATCAGCAGAAATTCTTCTCCGCCCAGACGGCCCACAAAATCGTATTCCCGGAGGCTTGCCTTCAGGATTCCTGCAATCCCGCAAAGAACCTCATCGCCGACCCGATGTCCGCGGGTATCGTTGATCTGTTTGAAGTGGTCCACATCGCACATGGCCACGGCCAGTGCATCGGTATAGCGGCCCGCCCGGGCAAGTTCCCGCTGGAGATGATCGAGAATGGCCCGGCGGTTCAAAAGACCGGTCAATGGATCATGGGTGGCCTGGTGGGCCAGGGTTTCCCGGCTTTGGAGCAGGGCGTTCTGCATTTCAATTACCCGGCGGCCGACTGCCACCCGGGCCAGAAGAACACCCATATCAAACGGTTTGGCCAGATAATCATCGGCGCCGGTCTCCAACCCCTTGATAATGTCCGATTGACCGTCTTTGGCAGTCAGCAGAATCAGGTAAGGCGGCTGTTCGGTTTTCAACGCGCGGACCCGTCGAATCACCTCCAGACCGTCCATTTCGGGCATCACCCAGTCGAGTATGGCAAGTCTGGGCGCATCGCGCTCCCGGAGCATTTCCCACGCCGTTTTTCCGGCGGTGGTTGCCGTAACCTCATAACCCGCTTTTTCCAATACCTGAACCAAAAGCGCCCGGGAACTGACGTCATCTTCCGCAATCAAAATCTTCATGCATGTCTTACCTGAAAAACGTTTGCGTCTTTTCGTATGGACTGCTGCAATCGCTGAAACCGCGTTTCCAGTTCCGTCATGAGGTGTTTTGCCTGCTCCAGATTTTTTGCTGCCGCGTCTTTTTCAATTTCAAGAGCTGTGGCGGCAAAAGCTTCTCCTCCCACATTGCGCGCTGCCCCGTAAATCATATGGGCCTGATGTTCGGCACGAAGATAATTACCGCGTTCCAGATGGTCTTTCAATGATATGATCTGTTTCGGGATATCATCCAAGAAGGCTTGGATGACAACCTGCGCCAGTTCTGCGTCCTGGGCCAGCCGGGTCATCATGCCCCTCCGGTCCCAGTCCTGCGGCACCGCAAAGGAAGTCTTTTCAGCCTTACTCCGGTTGTTTTCCCATCGGGACCGGCCGGATGGCATCTGATCGGAAGGGAGCCATTTTTTCAATACAGCCGCCAGATCATGCAGGATCAAGGGTTTGGAAACATAATCGTTCATCCCGGCTTCCAGGCATTTCTCCCGGTCGCCTCGCAAGGCATGGGCCGTCATGGCAATAATGGGAATATCAGAGTTGCTTCTAGTCGACGCCGGGTCACGGATTTTCCGGGTGGTGTCAAACCCGTCCATTCCCGGCATCTGAACGTCCATAAACACCAGATCATAGGGAATGGCGGCAATGGTTTCGATTGCTTCGGCGCCGTCGGCAACCGCGTCGACATGCAGACCGAGTTTTTTCAATATGCCGACGGCGACCTGCTGATTGGTGCTATTATCCTCCACCACCAGCACCCGCCCGGCACCGACCTCACACCGGTGCAGGGTTTCACCGGCCTTATGATTCCCAACCCGGGAGCGCCCGCCGTCATCCGCAACATGGGTGTCGATTGGCGCCGGCACCGTCATATCCGTTAATTTCCGCTGGCAAAGCGGTTCGACCGTGTCTTCTTGATCCGATAATCCAAAACGCACCGTGAACCAGAAAGTAGAACCATCTCCCGGCCGGCTTTCAACGCCGATTTCCCCGCCCATCATTCTCACCAGTTCCCTTGAAATGGCCAGTCCCAGCCCCGTGCCCCCGTATCGGCGCGTGGTGGAGGCATCCACCTGCATGAATTTTTCAAAAAGCTGATCATGCATGTCCTCGGGAATGCCGATTCCCGTGTCGCGCACCTCGAACCGCAACAGAGTTTCGCCAAGGGTTTCCGCATCCGTTGACACTCTGATGGCCACTTCCCCTTCATCGGTGAACTTGACGGCATTGTCCACCAGATTGGTGAGAATCTGACGCAGACGTCCGGGATCTCCCCGCAACCGCGCGGGAATAAGCGGGTCAGCGTCGCATACCAGTCTCAGGCCTTTTTGCCGGGCCTGGACCGCCATGGTGGCCGCGAAATCCTTCAGAAAACGGGAAACATCGAAATTTAAAACTTCCAATTCCAACTTGTGGGCTTCGATCTTGGAAAAATCGAGAATGGCGTTGATCATGGTCAGCAGACTTTCCGCGCTGGAACGCACCGCCTCCGCGTGTTGTCGCTGTTCCGCATCCAATGCCGTCTCAAGCAGCAGACCGGCCATGCCGATGATCCCGTTCATGGGAGTCCGGATTTCATGACTCATATTGGCAAGAAACATGCTTTTGGCGGCATTGGCCTGATCCGCCTGTTGTTTGGCCTCCATGATTTCGTTTTCAATCCGGTTTCGGATCAATCCGTCGGCCAGAATATTGCCGAGAATCCGCAGCATTTCCATCTGCTCGTCAGTTAATTCGTTTTTGTCCCGGATGGCCTCAAATCCAAAGCAACCCAGCAACTGTTCATTTTTGATCAAGGGCATGTAAAGAATGGATTGGATCTGCCGGTCCTTCATTTTCATTTTATCCGGTCCCTCGGGAAGCAAATCCACATCCGGAACATAAAGTATTTTCTGGTCCTGGATGCAGCGGGCGATAACAGGAACATTGGCCAATGGATACACCTGCCGCGCGTCCGTGACCGGCGCCACACCTTCCGCGCACCATTCATGGGTATTAGACGCATGTCCGTGCTCATGTGCGAACTGAAACAAAAACATCCGGTCCACATTCAAAAACCGACCGCATCGGAGAAGCATCTGATTGATTTTTCGATCGATATTTTTCGTGGTTGCATTGATGAAATCAGCGGAAACATCGGCAATCAGTTTTTGAAAACTTGCCCGGTACCGAAGCTGTTCCTCCAGATTTTTACGCATGGTGATGTCCCGGGCCACCGCGTAGATCCGTTCTTCCTCCGGCCTGGCCCGCCACTCAATCCATCGGTAGGTGCCATCTTTGCAGAGATACCGGTTTTCAAAACTTAAAATTTCTTTCTGATCCGATAATTCGGCCATGACGGCCCGGGTGGAAGTTACGTCATCGGGATGAATCAATTCCAGATAGCGGCGGCCCTCGAGTTGGGCAATGGGATATCCCAGCACATGTTCCCATTCCGGGTTCAGACGGAGGAATCTGCCATGGGTGTCGGCGATACACAACAGATCAAGGCTTGAAGTAAAATACCGATCCAGTTCTTCGCTTTTTTTCCGCAACGCTTCTTCGGCCCGCTTTCGTTCGGTGATATCCCGGGAAAGACCGTAAATCCCGATCATAACCCCGTTTTCATTGCGCAGCGCCCGGATGGTGTTGTCAAGCCATATCGTTGTCCCGTTTTGATGATAAAATTCCACCTCCACGGAAAAGGACCGGTCGGGATCAAATCCCCCGTTCTGTTCGCGGTCCAGTTCCCGGCGTAAAATCGACAGGACGCGGGCCAAGGATTCCGGCGTCATTTGTTCTTCAACGGACTGCTGCTTGCGCTCCTCGGGCGTAAATCCGAGAATGCGGGTCACCGAAGGGCTTACATAGGTGGTGGTGAGATTCATATCCAGGATCCAGGCGATATCGCCCATTTTTTCGGCAAGAAAACGGTATTTCTCCTCACTCTTCCGGAGCGCGGCCTGGGTGCGTCGCAGTTCCGCGTTTTGTTTCTCAAGCTCGGTTTGATGCTGCCGCAATTCATGCAGCAGACGCTGGGTGTCTTTCCGCTCTTTTCGTGAATCCATGCGATGTGTCCCGCGTTTTTTCAGCGACATTGGTTCTTGCACGCCGGCTTCCCATTTGTCTTGATAACACGATGTTAAATAAGAAGACCGGATGATCATCGAATATGCATCGGTGAACAACTGGATATTGTACCGGCTCGATCGATGGATGTCCACTAGTTATTAAATCGACGTAAAAGAGTGAAAAGACCGGAGTTGGAAGGAATTAATCGGGGACAGCCACTGATTTTTTTAAAAATAGTGAATAATCCTGATTTTTTCGGAAAAAAATACACAAAATCAGTGGCTGTCCCCGATTAATTTAGATCACGATTTCACCATTATCAATGGCTTTGCAGCAGATGTCCGCGATATCCGGATCATAAAACCGGCCCTTGTTTTTGGTGATTTCGTCCTTGGCGATGGCAATGCCCAAAGCGGGTCGATAGGGCCGGTGGGACGCCATGGCTTCCACCACATCGGCCACGGCCAGTATTTTGGCGTCAAGGTGGATCTGCTCATCTTTCAGGCCATTGGGATATCCGGAACCGTCGAGCCGCTCGTGATGCTGGTAAATGATGTCGGCAAACGGATAGGGAAATTCGATTTCTTTGAGAATCTCATATCCGGTAAGGGGATGTTCCCGAATAATGTTCATTTCAGCCTGGGAAAGCCGTCCCGGCTTGCTTAAAATTTCAGCGGGTACGGAAATTTTCCCGATGTCGTGAATGGAACCGGTCATTTTCAGATACATGATCCGCTCATCGGGAAAATCCATCCGGGCGCCGATCACCGCCGCGATATCGCCCACCCGCTGCTGATGACCGGCGGTGTAGGGATCCCGGGACTCCACAGCCTTGGACATGGCCCGGATGATCCCGTTAACCATCAGGGTCAGGCGGGTATTGGCCTGGATCAGACTCTGCCGCTTATCCTCGATGTCGTGTTCCAGATTTTCAATCTCAAAATGATTCTGGATCTCAAGCATCCGCCGCCGCAGAGCGTCTTTGACGCTGACCACCACCTGCTCCTTCTGAAACGGCTTGAGCAGATATCCATAGGCGCCGATGGAAATAGCCTCGTCAGCGACCTTTTTATCCCGGTTTCCGGTGATGATGATGGTTCCAATGGTGGGATATTCCCGCCGGATTTCCTCCAGAAGCTGAATGCCGGAGCGACCCGGCATGTTGATATCGCTGATCACTAAATCCACGGAATGTTCGGCTAAAAATAAGCTGGCTTCATCGGCATCACCTGCCAAAATACAATGATAACCTTCTTTTTCCAGAATCCGCTTTAACAGATTGCAAATGGATTCCTCATCATCGACAATCAGCAGGTGTTTAATGCCGGCGGCAAGAGGTTTGGTCGCTTTACCGGATGCATCGTTTATCCCTTCGGCGGTATGATTTGTGCGGTACATATTGATTTCTCCTTGAAACCTGAGGTTATTTGCCATTGCCGCGTTCCTTTCCGACCTCTTGCTTCAGAGATAGGCCGTAATGCCGGTATTTCTGGCGATTTCATGAACCCGGTGTTCATCCAACGGCGTTTTAAACCGCAGATGAACGGAACTTTCGCCAAAGGGGAGAAATCTTACGGAAACGACGTCAGCCACTTTGGTCATTTCATGAACAATGTCATACTTGTGATACGAAAATGAAACCTGTGCCATGCTCTGATGCAGGTTGGCCGCTTCCCCCACTCCCAGATTGGCGGCCATGCAGCAAAGCCCGCCCCTGGAAATATCGGCGATGGTCACGGATGAAGCCGGATCCACCAGATTCCCCTGTTTGTTGATCCTCTGGATCTGTCCCGTCAAGGCGGTCTGAAAACGGGGATGGGCCCGGCGAAACAGACCGTTATTGTTCTGAAGATTCAGTTTTTTTTGATGTGTTTCGCAAAACCCAACCAGTTTGGCTCCAATACCGGGATGGTCCACCAGAAGTTGCTGATAGGTTTTTTTATCCAGGTACGTGAGCTGCGCGTCTTCGATCACGATCAAGGTCGTGGTGTGGGTGGTATGGGTAAAAAACGTTTCCACTCCGCAGATATCGCCCTGGCCAAGCTTGGCCACGGCCACGTTTTTTTTAATCTGCTTGTCAAAACAACTCAGTTTGAGCTTTCCGGATTCGACAAAATAAAGCCGGTTATCGCAATCGCCCTGCTGAAAAACGCGCTGATGTCTTTTGACCGTCATGGTTTTGAGCAGATAATAAAACGCCACGGCCTCGCTGGCCGTGAATTTGTTAAAAAGCACGGCCCAGGGTTTAATTTTTTCAAAATCCATTGCCGCGGTCTTTTCCTTTTCAATGATTTCGCCGGCTTTGACGATCTCAGTAACGGCATTGGGCACGACTTCCATCATGGTGTCGCGGAGTTGCTCGGCCCGATCAAAGTCCTTACGGCCGGCGTATCGAACAATGGCGTTATAAAAGGCCCGGACCACCTCGGCTTCGGATTTTCCCTGGATCAGTTTTTCAATAAAATCAGCTTGCATTATACGAGGCACCGGTTGCTCAGTGATTTGGCATGATCTATTTTTTCGGAGATGGGCCTGCATTGTCCTGAATCTCTCCTTAGTTGATGCAAAATATTTTTTACTGCTCTTTGCAATATTAATTCAATAATCATGCCAATGCAAAATCCCCTTTACATCTTCATTATTTTTCAGGATATGGATGAAATCAGATGTATCGTCGATTACAAATTCTTTCCACCGGCCCGGCCGGTTTTCCCGGCAATCGGGAAAAATTCCTGTTTAACAGGAAAACCGCCCGCACCCGCCGCCGGCGCACTTTTTTCTTCAGGGTCGGGCAATCCGGTATTTTTTCATCAGATGATAGAGACGCGACTGGGAAAGTCCCGATACTCGTATCGCCTTGCGGATATCCCCGCTGGTATGGGCCATGAGATCCTTCAGATACCGGGCCTCCATGGTTTCCACGGCCTGATCCCGAACCTGCCGAAGCGTCGGAAAAGCCGGTCCGCCGCTGCTGTCGGTTGCCTTTTTTTTCAGAGCAATCCCCGTCTTATCTGCTACCACGGAACGGGCGTGCCGGGTTCGGATATCGGTGGGCAGATGCCGGGGATACAGCGTGGGTTCAAACCGGGCGACCGTAAGGACCTGCTCCATGGTATGCGACAACTCCCGGACGTTTCCCGGCCAGTCGTATACGGTCAGCAGATCAAAAAAATCCGGGGAAAACCCCTTGGTTTCCATCTTTTCCCGCCCGCAGAACAGATGCATGAAATGAATCGCGAGCTCCCGGATATCGCCGGTCCGTTCCCGCAGAGGAGGCAGATCCATGCAGAAGGTGCGGATGCGGTAAAAAAGATCCGTTCGAAACGCGCCAACCTCGGACATTTTTTTCAGGTCCCGGTTGGTGGCGGCAATCAA
>CAZRES010000039.1:0-22716 GCA_964598885.1 uncultured Desulfobacteraceae bacterium
AAACGCTTAATAAACTTTAAAAGTATATTTTTATTATTTTTTTTGTCAATAAAAATTTAAAAGAAAACGAAAATGCTTTAAATCACCAGAAACAGCATCGGTGAACGCCTAATATCGCGGTCGCCGCTTGGGACGGCTGCTTTTGGGTTTTGCCTGATTGACTTTGATATTCCTGCCTTTTATGGCCGTTCCGTTTAATGCTTTCATGGCTTTATCGGCTTCGGAGTTATCCGGCATGTCCACAAATCCGAATCCCTTGGACTGGCCGGAAAATTTATCGGAAATGATATTGGCGCTTTCGACATTGCCGAAAGCCTCAAACGCTGTTTTCAAATCCTCTCCCGTCACATTAAACGCCAGATTTCCGACATAAATATTCATATAGCAATCTCCTTTGATCAAATGGGGCAAATAAAAAACGCTATCAAAGAAACCGTCCCCATGAATCCATCGATAGCCAAATGCCGGACACCGGCAGTTAATCATTTATATTGTATCAGATAATTCTATTCTGTGCCAGCCTCCTGAATCCGTTTACTCCTTTATGCGGTTAACCGGTTTTTCGCTTCTCACCCAATCATCCTTGCTTTAAATATTCAATAACCGCCATGCGCGCATGAAGCAAAAAGGGGGTTTTCCATAAGGACTACCCCCTTTCCAACGAATTCGAGAATTTGATCCCGATTCCAGCCCGGAATCAGGCCGCAACTTCTTCCTTGACGCTGATGGCGACCTTATAAAGAATCGTTAAAATCAAAAAGCCGGTGGCATAAACGCCCAGAGTAATCATAATTTCCGGAAACGTCGGGATGTATTCCTGAACATGGTGAAGCGGGTTGGGAACAAATCCGCCGGAGATCATACCGAGCCCCTTGTCGATCCAGGTTCCGATAAAAACGAATACGCAGGCGGCCGCCAGCACCATTTCATTGCGTCGGGCGCTGGGAAACAGCAGTATCGCAATGGCGGATAGCATCAAAAACATGGAGGCCCACATCCAGGGCACCAGTGCGTTATAGCCCTTGAGACCGACAAACAGATAAATGAAATGATCCATATGCTCGGGGTTCTGGCTGTAGAAAACCACGAACACTTCGCACAGAAAAAAGAAGACATTAACAATGATCGCATACGTTACGATTTTGGCAAGGGTCTGAATTTGTTCCCGGCCTGGATCGAAATTCGTCAGTTTGCGCACCAGCAGACACAGAAGAATCAGAAATGCCGGGCCGGCGGCAAAGGCCGATGCCAGAAACCGGGGCGCCAGGATGGCCGTCAGCCAGAATCCTCTTCCCGGCAGACCACTGTAAAGAAAAGCGGTGACCGTATGAATGCTGACGGCCCATGGTATGGACAGATAGATAAGAGGCTTGACCCACTGGGCCGGAGGAACCGAATTCCGCTCGGCATCCATGACATTCCAGCCGATGACGATATTTAAAACCAGATAGCCGTTGAGCACGATCATATCCCAGAACAACATGGAGTTCGGCGTCGGATACAGCAGCACATTGAGCAACCGCATGGGCATTCCGAGATCCACGACAATAAAAAGCAGACACATGATCACCGACGATACCGCCAGAAACTCCCCCAGCAGCATGATCCGGCCGAATTTCTTGTAATCATGAAGATAGTAGGGGATCACAAGCATAACCGCCGAGGCCGCGACTCCCACCAGAAAGGTAAACTGGGCAATGTAAAACCCCCAGGACACGTCCCGGCTCAAACCGGTAATTCCCAGGCCCACATTCAACTGGCGCAGGTAAAAACCAAACCCCACGCCGATGACGCCCAGCAGAAAAAAGAGCCAAATCCAGTATTTTTTTGATCCATCTAAAGCCCGTTCAAGCATAACCACCTCATACTATGTAATATATCGATGGGTTCGTACCCAGACTCTGTTTTCGGCGGATGGCGTAATTGTCTTTCAACAGTTGTCTGACTTCCGAATTCGGGTCGGAAAGATCGCCAAAAACCAGAGCGCCATCTGAAGCTTCCACGCAAGCCGGCTGCTTGCCGACCGCCAGTCGTTCCTCACAGAAGTTGCACTTTTCAACAACACCTTTCATGCGGGTCGGGTATTCCTTATTTTCATTCTCGATGGCCGGCCGGGGATCCCTGAAATTGAAGCTTCGGGAACCATACGGACAACCGGCCATGCAGAAGCGGCAACCGATGCACCGGTGAAAATCCATCATTACGATGCCGTCTTCCCGTTTGAACGTCGCTTTCGTGGGACAAACGCGAACACAGGGAGGATTATCGCAATGATTGCAAAGGGTAGGAATGGGCAGATTTTTCAACCGTTCCGCCAGAAAATCGTCCGCCTTTTGCGGGAACACATGATCATATGTTTCATTCCATATCCATTTGATTTCATGGCGGGTATTGGCAGAGGAATCCCAGGACTCGCTTGCGTCGGAAAAATCCGGAACATTGTGGGCCTCATGACAGGCCTTCACTATTTTTTTCGCGATCCTGTTATTGATTTTTCGTGTGTCAATAACCATTCCCCAGCGAACTGCCGTCAGCGCTTCTTCGGGTAAGGCATAGGGATCGGCAGTAGCATCACCTGCGGCAGCTCCGGCGGTTTCCGTTTTTAAAATATTTAACGCGGAAAGGCTTGAAAGCCCGAGGGCGGATACGCCGGCGAATTTCAAAAATTTTCTTCTGGTGTTTTCCATCACTTTGTCACCTCCGGGTATGTGTGACAGTCCCAGCAATAGGGATCCACCGCTGTGTATTCATGGCATTTATCGCAAAAATCAGCTTTATTGGAATGGCAGTCCATACACGTGTTGGAAAGGCTTGCGTTATAGGTTTTTCCTTCCTTTCCGGTATAAACCCGCAGATCATCGCGGACTACCTTGTCTCTCCACTCATCGAGGATCTGCATGTGCTCTCGGCGCATGAACTCCGCATCCTCAACGCAAATTTCGGCTTCTTTGGCCTTTTCCGTTAAAATCAGTTCCGGGGCCGATGAGGCGGAGCCGAGATTGTACCAGAACGGAAACGTCAGCACCGCAAAAAAAACAACCAGCCCGATGATGATATAAGGTTTATCATTCATCAGCGTCTTCCTCCTCTTCTTTCAAGGGTTCCTGGCGCAAATCCACGGTCCGCTCGGTTTCACCTTCCATCACCAATGCGTTGCCAACCAGTTCGTGAAGGCCGGTTACCTCGACGCCGGGAACCCAGTAGTCCATCAACGGCGGGAAAACAGCCCTGTCGATGGCACAGATACAAGCCAGCATATTGACGCCATATTTATCATGCACATACTTAACCGCGTTGGCCCGGGGAAGACCGCCCCGCATCCGGAGATCCATGATCTCCTCTGTGTTTAAACCCGACCCGCTGCCGCAGCAGAATGTCTTTTCTTTAATGGTGCTTTCCGGCATTTCATAAAAATTATTGCAAACATTTCGAAACACATATCGTGGTTCTTCAAAAAGGCCCATTCCTCTGGCCGGATTGCATGAGTCATGAAATGTCACGATATTCTTGTCGTTCCGGCTCGGATCCAGCTTGAGTTTGTTGTTTCGAATCAGATCGGCCGTGAATTCAGCGATATGAACCATTTTAGTTGCCGCGGCATTGGAAAACTTGGTTCCGGTAATGGGGGATACGGGAACTTCCAGAAAATCCGCCGGGCCGTTCATGGTCTCCATATACTGGTTAATCACCCGCCACATATGCCCGCATTCGCCGCCGAGGATCCATTTAACCCCCAGGCGCTTGGCCTCGGCATACATTTTGGCGTTGAGGCGCTTCATCATCTCAGCGGAGGTGAACAAACCAAAGTTCCCTCCTTCGGACGCATAGGTGCTCAGCGTGTAATCCAGCCCGATGTGCTCAAAGAGCATCAAATAACCCATCATGGTGTAGGTTCCCGGATCCGCGAACACATCGCCGGACGGCGTGATAAACAGGATTTCAGCTCCCTTGCGGTTAAACGAAGGATTGATTCGTATACCGGTGATATCTTCAATATCGTCGCAGAAAAAATCGATCATTTCCTTAAACGCGTGGGGCTGGATACCCAGGTGGTTGCCGGTGCGGAAGCAGTTGGCTGCGGGTTCAAGGACCCAGTTGATGTTGAGACCCAGCAGCGTCAGCAATTCCCGGGCCATCATCGTGACTTCCGCCGTATCGATGCCGTAGGGGCAGTAAAGGGAACACCGTCGGCATTCCGAGCATTGATAAAAATAGGAGTACCACTCCTTGATCACCTCCGGCGTCAATTTTCGCGCTCCGGCGATGGAGCCCAGTATTTTGCCGGCGGTCGTGAAATCATGCCGGTAAACCGACCGGAGCAGTTCGGCCCGAAGAACCGGCATATTTTTGGGATCGCCCGTGCCGATGAAATAATGACATTTATCCGAGCACGCCCCGCACCGCACGCAGGTGTCCATGAAAATTTTCAGGGACCGGTATTTTCCCAGAAGATCCTTGAATCCCTCATGAATAATGGTCTGCCAGTTTTCCGGCAGGTTCCAGTCTTCATCCGCCGGGCTCCACTCGTCTTTGGCGGGAAGGTCAAGATATTCCAGATTTTTCCGCTTTGTGGGGTAACAGAAGTTTCCCGAAGAAAGATCCGGCGGCACATCCTCCCATTGTTTTTCCGGAGGCGTATAATCGATTGAATCAAACATTTCCTTTGGTTTTGGAAAATCAGCCATAATTACTCCTTTTCCACAGGCAGACCTGCTTCTATCATTTTATCCCTGAAGTCATCCTCATATTCTTCATAGGTATGAACTTTTACAGGGTAATTCCACGGATTGACATGGCGTTTCGCCCGATTTGTATTGGCGAGATTGCGCGTGGGACTCAAAAAGACGCCGCCCATATGCATCAGCTTGCTGAAAGGAATATACGCCACAAGAATACTCACCAGAAAAAGATGGGCGTAAAAAATACCACCAATGGGAATTTCGGGAATGGTGGGATTAAACGACGCCAGGCCCATGGCCAGTTCCTTGGCGCTGACCACGTCGACCTTGGCGAAATATCGCATGACAATGCCGGTAAAAGCGATGCCGATGATCAGAAACAGGGGAAAATAGTCCGCGGCCCTTGAAATATAATTCAGTCTGGGAAGCAATACCCGCCGCAGCAGCAGCAGGGTCGCCATTGCAAACAAAACAACGCCGGACTGATACACCACCGGAAGACCGACCTGAAAAATAGAATCCACTTTATCGATAAGCGATACCAACACGGGGACTGGATCCATAAAAAACCGCAAATGCCGGATAACGACCACGAGAAAAGCATAATGAAAAAGGATGGCAAACAACCACAACCAGATCACCCACTTATAGGACAACCGCTCACCGACGATTTCCACGCGGCTGTTGCGAAACAGGGATCGGAAAAGTAAAACTTCCAACAGCATCCGCCCGATCACTCCAAACGTGCTGTTGGGATTGTCAATCGGAGATGCCTTGATCCAGTCCAGGGATTTCTGCTGACCGGCTGTGGTGGGAATGCGAAACGGTACCGGTGACTTGGCCCAGTCCCAAATACGGTTGGCAAAACCAACAATAAAAATCAAAAGGGCCAGATAGGGTATCACCACGCCGAAAAGCCATGCCAACCCTGCCCCTTCGGTCCCCGCATACGCAATCAACCCCAGGATGATTACCGCCAGAAGGGAATACAAATAATCTACATTCATGGGCACACACCTCTTTCTGCTAGATTTCAACAAATGGATCAGCGGATGATTTCCAAACCCGCTTCCGGTATTTCGCACATCAGGTTTTTCTTGATGAGCAATTGCCGGACATTCTTTTTTGCTTCATTGATTCTCAATGTGTAAACGGTATCCTTGCAAGACATATATATATCAAGAGCTGTCAGCATGATCGCATCGATGTTGGCATCGATGTCTTCCATATATCGGCGGCCTTCTTCTGTTTTCAGCAGAGATGGGATTTCTTTCCGGATAAGGGGTTTGAATTCAAAAATAAAAGAAAGGGCCTGGGAAATCGAAAATTCCTGTACGGCCCGGATACGGACGATGGGTTCTATGGCGTCTTTTACATGATCCCTGTTTAGCATCCGATGAAGCACGATTTCGGTCAACTGGTCTATGCTTCTTTTTATCGTATTGCCCACCGGATTGGCGAACGCATCCTTGGTTTTTGCTAAAAATATTTTGGCTTCCGCCGGATAGGTATCGATGATCACCGAAAACCATTTTTTGGCCAATCGCTGTTTTATCGCCGGTGTAATGATTTGTTTGTCCACTATATTTTATTTCTTTTTATCTTAATAGGTTAAATAAAAATCAAAACCAACCCTCCCACCGGGAAAATTGCCATAACGCGCTAATTTTTTTGATTTTTTTCAATATATAGCTATAAAGGAGACTTTTTATATTAATTACGCCAACAATGTCAAGATGATTCTGGCCATTGAAAATTAAAATCCATTGATTCCTTTCCATTTTACTGATATATTTTATTTTATATAAAATTACTAACATTTTGAGTTTTATGGTTTTTTAATGGATCGAATTCCCATAAAAATGCTTCTGGCATCTAACCGGCCGATGGCTTCCCTCCGCATCAGCGGATGGATCCGAACCCGCCGGGACTCCAAAACTTTTTCTTTTATCGAAATAAATGATGGATCCTGCCGTAGCAACATTCAGGTTATTGTCGATGACAATGTGGCCAATTACGAGGCTGTAAAAAAACTTTCCACCGGTTCAGCGGTTACGGTCTTCGGCGCCCTGCGGGAATCCCCGGGAAAAGGACAGCAATGGGAAATTGCCGCATCTGCGGTTGAAATTCATGGTGCGGCGCCTGATACTTATCCGTTACAGAAAAAGCGTCATTCCGACGATTTTTTACGCGCCATCTGCCATTTACGACCCCGGACCAACAAATTCGGTTCTGTTTTTCGGATCCGCTCCGAACTGCATTTCGCGGTTCATCAATTTTTCAAGGATCAGGGGTTTTTTTATATCCATACGCCAATTTTAACCGGATCGGATTGTGAAGGCGCCGGTCAACTTTTCAAAGTAACGTCTCTGGATTTAACGAATCCCCCGCAAACCGCCGGCAAAACAGATTATCAATATGATTTTTTTAAACAGCCCGCTTTCCTGACCGTATCCGGACAGCTGGAAGCGGAAATGCTGGCACTGGCCCTTGGCAACGTCTATACGTTCGGACCGACATTTCGAGCGGAAAATTCAAATACCAACCGGCATATGGCGGAATTCTGGATGGTTGAACCGGAGATGGCGTTTTGCGACCTGGAACAAAACATGACCCATGCCGAATCCCTGGTCCGCCATCTAACCCGTTATGCCCTGACCCATTGCGCCGATGATCTGGAATTGTTTGCCACATATGTGGATAAAACATTGATCCGGACGTTAAATCACATCGTTTCCAGTGAGTTTATCCGCATTACATACACTGAAGCTGTTGCTATTCTGAAAAAATCAAAAAAATCGTTTCAGTATGACATCGCCTTTGGCTCCGACCTGCAAACCGAGCACGAACGGTATTTATGCGAAAATCATTTTGACGGCCCGCTCATCATTTATAATTACCCGAAAACCGTTAAACCGTTTTATATGCGGGTCAATGAAGACGATAAAACGGTTGGCGCCATGGATGTGATTGTGCCGCGCGTCGGTGAGATTATCGGCGGCAGCCAGCGGGAGGAACGCCCGGAAGTCCTGGCCCGGCGGATGACGGAAACCGGATTATCGCCCGCTGATTACTGGTGGTATCTTGATTCGAGACAATACGGCAGCGCTCCGCACAGTGGATATGGTCTTGGATTTGACCGGTTGATCATGTTTATTACCGGTGTTTCCAATATCCGGGACACCATTCCGTTTCCCCGCACTCCCGGGCATATTGATTTTTAAATCGTTATTAAAAGGAAAAGATATGATATACAGCTAACGATCTTCCTTATTATTATGTTCATCCAGATCTTTTGCCATCAGTCGATATACATTTTTCATGCGAAGCACCAGGCCGATAAGAATTACCGCGCTGATCAAGATGATCAGATTGGATGAAAAAAACGTCAGAATAAAAAAATAGGGATTATCCAGATGGTACGCCTGAATACATAACTGGATACCGAAAAGCAGAAAAAAAACCGCCATGAGCACCAGTACCGTCTGAACGGTCCACCATATGATGGGCCTATAAAAAAAATTCTTTAAATTCAATTGGTTTCCATTTAAATAAATCGATTGGCAATATCCTTGGCGGTGACTGTCAAGGATGTCAAAAAGACCGTTTTTTCATATTGCTATTTTGTCAATAACCACATAATTTTTAACAATCGCAACAAACCTGTCGAAACAAACCGGTTTCCAGTGGTGATATCAACACGATTTTGTTTCTTTTTTTTAATAAAATCGTTATTGAAATCAGCACATTAAATTTTTATTATAATTATGAACATTCCTTTATATTATTACTGTTCTTTTAATATATAAAATAAAAAATTGAGGCTGCCATGAAATTTGTAATCAATAAAAACGACATATCTGATGCTCTTTCCCGCCTGCAGGGAATCGCCGGTCGGAAATCAAGTCTCGCCATCACGGAAACCGTGTTAATCCGCGCCGGCGTTGATACCGTTACCATATCGGCCACTGACCTGGAAACCGGTTTTGAAGGAGTTTATCCGGCCGTAATTGAAAAACAAGGGATGGTCACGGTAAATGCAAAAAAATTCGGTGATATTGTAAAAATGTTTCCAACGGAAACCATCAATATTTCCGAACTTCAAAATCAATGGATCGAAATAGCCTCCGATTCGGTTGAGTATCACCTGGTTGGAATGGACCCGGAAGAATTTCCCGAAATTCCCAAGATCGCCGATGTCGCATTTTTTAAAATTAATTCAGGCGATTTTAAACGCATGATCGACAAGGCGGTAAATATCGGTTACAGCGGCGATGAAAAACGGGAACATATTATCGGCGTGTTGTTGGAATGTATGGAAGAAAATGACAACCATATTGTTCGAATGGTATCCACCGACGGCAGACGGTTGTCTAAAACGGATTACATCAGTGAACATGCCGAAAACAAATCCCTTTCCTTAAAAATTATCATTCCCAAAAAAGGACTTGTGGAGGTAAACAAGTTTCTTGATCCTGGTATGGATGTGGAAATCGGGGTTCAGGGAAATCATTTCATCGTAAAAAAAGAAAACGAAGTCATTATCTTAAATCTGCTGGACGGAGATTTCCCGGATTATCGGGAACTTCTTGATATAGACAATACCTATGATATTGAATTGCCAAAAGATTTATTTTCAATGACGCTGAAACGAATGTCCATCATGACATCGGAAGAATACCGTGGAGTAAATTTTCATTTTGACAATGATCAACTGGTGGTCAGAGTGGTTAATCCCATCATCGGCGAATCAAAGGAAACCCTGGCCGTTACCTATCAACGGGAAGCGATCGAGGCTGTCTATAATCCGCGATACTTTATCGAAGCCATGTCTTTTTATAATGAAGACAAGGTATTGCTTAATATCGGCGACGCGGAAAGGCCGTGTGTGCTCCATGCACCGAATAACCAGTATATCAATATCATCATGCCGATGAAAATATAGAAACAAAAGAGAAAAGGTCTATTTAAATGACAAACCCAGCGCAAAATTCCAAATATGATGAAGACAACATTAATGTATTAAAGGGGCTGGAAGCGGTTCGCATCCGTCCGGCCATGTATATCGGCAATGTGGATGTGGAGGGTCTTCATCATCTGGTCTATGAGATCGTGGATAACAGCATCGACGAGGCCATGGCCGGATTTTGCGATACCATTGACGTCATCATCCATACGGATAAAAGTATCAGTGTTATCGACAACGGCAGGGGAATTCCCGTGGGCATGCATAAAACCGAAAACATGCCCGCAGTGGAAGTGGTATTAACGAAACTGCATGCCGGCGGCAAATTTGATCATGATTCCTACAAGGTATCCGGCGGCCTTCACGGGGTAGGGGTTTCCGTGGTCAACGCGCTGTCGGAATTTTTGGAAGTTGAGATCCACTTAAACGGCAAAATCTATTATCAGACCTATGCCAGGGGAAACAAAACCTCGGACTTGGACATCACCGGCGAAACCGAGCGGCGGGGCACGAAAATTCGTTTTAAACCCGACACGCAGGTGCTGACAACGGATGAGTTTAATTATGAAATTCTGTCCAGGCGGCTTCGGGAACTGGCCTTTTTAAACAAGGGGTTGACCATCACCATCGAGGACGAGCGGTCCGATCAGAAGGAACGATTCAAATACGACGGGGGACTGTCCGAATACGTGCAGCATATGAATCGACGCCAAACACCCCTTCATGAACCGATTCTGATTGAAGGCGAAAAAAACAACACCCAGGTGGAAGTCGCCATTCAATACAATGATTCCTTTAATGAAAAGCTTTTGTCTTTTGCCAATAATATTAATACCGCCGAAGGAGGTTTTCATCTGGTCGGCTTTAAAACCGGCCTGACCCGATGCATCAATCAATACGCGCTCGGCGCGGATTTGACCAAAAATTTAAAATCCAAAATCAGCGGGGATGATGTTCGGGAAGGTTTGACCGCCATTGTCAGCGTGCGGATCATGTCGCCCCAGTTTGAAGGACAGACCAAAACCAAACTCGGCAACAGTGAAGTAAAGGGCGTGGTCGAATCCCTGTTGAATGAAAAATTATCGATTTTTTTCGAGGAAAACCCGGTCGTTGGAAAAAAAATCATCGCCAAGGCCGCCGAAGCGGCCCGGGCCCGGGATGCGGCCAAGCGGGCCCGGGATCTGGTCAGAAGCAAGGGGTTGCTGGCTGATTCCACCCTGCCCGGGAAACTGGCGGATTGCCAGGCCAGTGATCCGGCGGCGCGAGAGATTTTTATTGTTGAGGGAGATTCCGCAGGGGGGTCCGCCAAACTCGGACGGGACCGGAAAATCCAGGCCATCCTGCCCTTGCGGGGAAAAATTTTAAATGTGGAAAAGGCGCGGTTTGACAAACTGCTCCGCAGCGAGGAAATCAAAAATCTCATTATCGCCCTGGGAACGGGGATCGGTCCGGAAGAATTTGATATTGATAAAATAAAATATCACAAGGTCATTATCATGACCGACGCGGATGTGGATGGATCGCATATCCGGACCTTGTTGTTGACGTTTTTCTACCGGCAGATACCCGAAATCATCGAAAGGGGATATCTGTATATCGCCCAGCCGCCCCTTTTCCGGGTGGGCAAAGGGAAAAACGAAATGTATCTCAAGGATGAAAAAGAATACACCGACTATATTCTCAAACGGGCCTGCGACCAGAAGGTGGTGGAGACCAAAAACCCGGAAAACCGGCTGTCCGGACATGAACTTTTTATTTTTATTTCCAACCTGGCGGAATTGTATTTCGCTCTTCAACGGTTGCAAAAACAGGGAATTTATCAGGATCTTGCCGAGTTGCTCATGAAAACCGGGATGGAGGACAAAACCTTTCTCCAGGACCACGACAAAATGAAGGAACTCCAGATCCTGCTGAAACGAAACGGCTATGATGCCGGTGATGTGGAGTGGCATCATGAACGCAACGTCTATGAGATGACCGTTGTCTATGCCGAGGTCGATATCTTGAACCAATTGTTTGCGGGAGCTGCCAGTAAAAATCAAAACCCCATTAAAATCGGCAGGGGACTGGTCTATTCGACAGATTATCAAAACGCTCTGATGTTATATAAAAAAATATCAGAATATAACAGTCCCCCGTTTTATGTATCATCTGCGGAAAAAAATACGGAACCGACGATCATCGATGATAAGCAGACATTGATTCAATATTTGATCGAGGAAGGAAAGAAAGGAGTTTCCATTCAGCGCTACAAAGGGTTGGGTGAAATGAATCCCGTCCAGCTCTGGGACACGACCATGAATCCGGAAACCCGCAATCTTCTTCAGGTGAAAGTGGAAAATATTGTTGAAACCGATGATATTTTTACCATTCTCATGGGAGATGAAGTAGAGCCCCGGCGTAATTTTATTCAGACCAATGCCCTGGAGGTCAGTGTGCTCGATATTTAAAAACAACTTTACCGGGCACGGTTTCCAACTTGTGGTGGACAAAGGCAAATCAAGCACGATTCACCATCAGAAGGGATACAAGGGAAACATCATGAAAACAAGACGTTGCTCCTTTATAGGGATCGGCTTGGCCGGCATGGTTTTTTTTCTGATGGTGTCCGGATGCCGGTCAATGCATACCGCCTATTTTGGTGTGGAAGAAAAAGCCTTAACCGCGCCGAAAGAATTCAATCAGGCCCGGGTTGCCATTGAAAACGCCAAGGAAACCGCTGATTCGTTATATGCCCGGCAAAAAATTGATCAAGCCATGGAGCTGGGAAGGGAAGCGGCCGTTATCTACTGGGCCTGTTATGATCAGGAAGCCGTGAATCTTCTGGCGCTTTCCCGCCTGGCCGCCTATGAAGCCGAACTTTACCATCCCCAGCCGCCGCCGCCTCTGTCGAATCGTACCGTATACACCCATCCCACTCCGGATGTGCCCAAAAGCCTGGATCCCGGTCCGCCTTTCGCGGGGTTAAAAAATCTGCCGCCCCGTATGATTTTAGAAAAAGTTCATTTTGATTTTGACTCCTTTGAGCTCAGAACAACAGAAAAACAGATTTTGGAAAACCGGGCCGACTTTTTGGTCAAACACGCGACGATTGGTTATGAAATCGCGGGCCATACCGATATTGTGGGTACGGATGATCACAACAAGGAATTGTCGGAAAAACGGGCGGAGATTGTGTTGTATTATCTGGCATCCCAGGGAGTTCCCCCCCGGCAGATGGTTCCCGTTGGCTACGGAAAACACGAAATTCTCGACCCGGATCCCACAGAAGAAGCGCAGATGAAAAACCGCAGAGCCGAAGTCCGGGTGACGGCATCGGCATCTCTGGTTCCGGAGTTTGAACTGGAAAATATCGGTGATCTGCCCGCGGGAACACCCATTGAAATCGTTTGTTTTAATTATGATGATGACCGGCTGATGCCGATTCAACGGGCCTTTCTGGAAAAAACCGTACGGCTGTTAAAAAAGCACCCCAACATTGCCCTGGAAATTACCGGCCACACCTATGGGGAAGGCACGGAAAACCAAATGGCCGCTCTTTCCCGGCGCCGAATCAATAGCGTCAGGGATTATCTGGTATCCAATGGAATATCCCGGGACCGGATCATTCAAACCCCCGTTTTGACGGACAAGCAACCCATATCGGAAGCAATGACCGGCCCTTCGCTTGATAACCGAAACAGGAGATGGAATCGTCGGGTCGAAATTCGGATCGCCGGTCGGTCATAGGCCGAGCCTGGATTGTTTCCGGAAACACTCCTGCCCTTCCCCCCGGGCCTTCCGGGCCCGGTTTTGTTTTTTGTTGACAATCGCGCGCGATCCTACCTATCTTTGGACCCCTGAAATTCATAATGTACGAAAAAAACGAAATTTTCGCTTCGAACGCATTTCCAAAAACACTGACCGGCCGAAAGACACGGGGGAAAAACGCACATGCATAAAGCCGATACGGAAACCGTCAAATCACTGGATTTGTTTAATGAGCTATCCCCCGAAGATCTGGATGAAATCGTGCCGTTGATGTCTGTTATGCCGGTTCTGGAGGGGGAGCGCTTGGTTCGGGCGGGTGATGCGGTAACCTGTTTTTATATCAGCCTTTCCGGGAGTTATATGCTGCACAACCCGGATGGAAAAGCGCTCACGGTCCATGATCGCGGTCACGTGATGGGAGAAGCTGCCGTTTTGGGCGACCCGGTTCATTTAAGCAGCGTCACGGCGCTGACAGAGGGTTCTGTTCTGGTGGTTCCCTGGGATGCGTTACAGTCGATCATGGAGCATCATCTCGAATTAGAGCAAAAGATCGCCGCGGAAATAAAAATGGTGGTTGAAGCCAGACAGGGTGTTCTGGATGCTTCCGGTTAAAAACACGCTATTTTCAGGGAATGTCGGCTTTTGGTGATTACATCCAACAAACAGAGAATCAAACGGTTTTACGAACAGTTTGCCGGAACGGATCGGGTTTTGATCCTCATCAACGCCGATCCGGATGCCATTGCCTGCGCCCTGGCCGTCAAACGATTGCTCTGGCGACGCGTGGCTTCGGTCACGCTGTCCAATATCAATATCATCAGTCGGCCGGACAATCTCAATATGATCCGGCTGCTGGGCGTGGACATGATCCATGATGCGAAAATCAATCCGGATTCCTACGATAAACATGTTATCGTGGATTCCCAGCCGGGCCACAATGAACGGTTTTCCCGTTTTTCGTATTCGGTCATCATCGATCATCATCCGGATAACGGAGAAACGGCTCCCTATAAGGATATCCGGCCCGACTACGGCGCCACCTCAACTATTTTAACGGAATACCTGAAAGCGGCCCGGATAAAACCATCGGCACGCCTGGCCACCGCGTTGTTTTACGCCATAAAGACCGATACCGCCAATTTTGAAAGAACCGCCGCGCATGCGGATATGCGTGCGTTTCAATATCTGTTTAAATACGCCAATATCCATCTGGCCCGGAAAATCGAGCAGGCGGATCTGAAACTAGAATTTCTCGATGATTTCCAAAAAGCCCTTTCAACCTACACGTGTTCCCGCAACCGGGTTTATGTTCATCTGGGGCCGGTAAAAAATCCGGATATCAACGTAATCCTGGCGGATTTTTTTATGCGGGTCAACACCGTGACCTGGAGTGTTGTTTCCGGGGTGTATGAGGACAAGCTTATTGTCATTGTTCGAAATGACGGTCTTCGAAAAGATGCCGGCAAATTTGTCGGCAAGGTCTTCGGTCACCTCGGTTCCGCCGGGGGGCATAAAAGCATGGCCCGGGCGGAACTGTCCCTTGACCGCCTTGAAGGCGAGGTGGATCCGGGCGATGAAAAACGAATGGTGCGCTGGCTGATTAATAAATTTGAAAAAAAAGCATAACCGGTTTAAATGCAATATTATCCAGTTAATCTAAATATATATCAACGAAAATGTCTTGTGGTGGGCGGCGGCGGGGTGGCGTCCCGGAAGGTGAACACCCTTTTGGCCTGCGGTGCTGAAGTGACCGTGATCAGTCCCGATGTTTGCGAGGCGGTGGCGTCTCTGGCCGCCTCCGGGCGCATTGAACTGATGCGCCGGCACTACCGGGACGGCGACGTAAACGGCTATTTTCTGGTCATCGGCGCCACCAGCGATATGAGCGTCAACCGCCGGATCAGCGCGGACGCCGAACAGCAAAACATGCTTTGCAATATCGCCGATGTTCCCGAAATCTGTAATTTCATCCTTCCCGCCGTGGTCCGGAGGGGCGATCTGGTGATCGCCGTGTCCACATCCGGACAAAGCCCGGCGTTCGCCAAACAGCTTCGAAAAGATCTTGAAGCGGCCTTTGGAGAGGAATACGCCCGTTTTCTGGAGTTGATGGGCGCGATCCGCAAACGGCTGCTGTGTGAACAGCATGCTCCGGAAGAGCATAAAAGCCTTTTTGAAGCGCTGATCAACAGGGGACTGCTGGCCATGATCCGTGAAAACCGGCGCCGCGACATTGATTGTCTTCTGGCCGAGATTCTTGGTGAAACGTATACGTGCGAGGACCTTCTGAGCGAGGATGCGTCCACCGCCGGCGCGACCGGCATGCCCGGCGCCGGTCCATCCCCAAACCCTTCTGATGAAAAAACCGGGAGGTGACCATGGCGCTGTTAATCCTCATAGCGGTTTTATATCTGGTAAGCGCAGTCGGCTACCTCATGTTTCTGTTTATTCAAAAGCCGATGCTGCACCGGTTGTCATTCGGGATCCTGGCGGCGGGTTTTCTGCTGCATACCGGACTGATCGGATATGAATTTGTCCGGGCGGGCTTTTTCCCGGTGCATACCATGCACCATACTCTTTCGTTTACCGCCTGGACCCTTGCCGGGGTCTATCTTCTGGTGAAATATCGCTATCATCTGAATATGCTGGGCGCGTATACCATGCCGCTTGCCGCCGCCCTGATGATCGCCGCGGTATGTATTCCGTCCGTGCCGACCGATCATGGAGTGCAGCTGCGGAGTTTCTGGCTGATTTTGCATGTGGGGTTTATTTTTATCGGCCAGTCATGTCTGGCCCTGGCCTGCGGCGCCGGAATGTTTTATCTGATTCAGGAACATGCCATTAAGGCCAAAAAAAACCGGTTTTTTCTCAAAAGGCTGCCCTCGCTGGAATTTCTGGATAGTACCGGATATGTATTTATTATCACCGGTTTTACCATGCTCACCATTGGTCTGATCACCGGATTTATCTGGGCGCATCAAGTTTGGGGCCGCTTCTGGAGCTGGGACCCGAAGGAAATCTGGTCCGGCGTATCCTGGCTGATTTACGCGGCGCTGTTGCACGGACGCCTGGTGGCGGGTTGGCGGGGCCGCCGTTCGGCTGTCATGGCGATTATCGGTTTTGCCGCGCTGGTGTTTACATTTCTGGGGGTAAATATCTTTCTGGGGGGCCATCATGATGCATTTACCCGATGGTAGCGCGGGCTCCCCGGCAGATTCCGGCCCGGATCTGTCAAACATCCTGCTCATCGGCGTCAACTACAAAACCGCGCCTCTGGCCCTGCGGGAACGACTGGCCTTTTCGCCCGAGAAAACCGACGACACCCTTGGTTTTTTTCTGACCCAGTCCGATATCAATGAATCAATGATTCTCTCCACCTGCAACCGGGTGGAGGTTCTTCTGGTGGTTTCCAGCCGCTCCGGGGCGGTTAACGCCATTAAAGAACACATCGCCCGCACCAAAGGCATATCCGAAGACGATGTCAACCAGGCGGTTTATATTTATTCCGGCCAGGACGCCGTTCGCCATATTTTCCGGGTGGCGGCCAGCCTTGATTCCATGGTGCTGGGAGAACCCCAGATTCTCGGACAGTTCAAAACCGCCTACCGGACCGCTGTTCGGAAAAAAAGCACCGGCCTGATATTAAACCGTCTGATGCACAAAGCGTTTTCCACGGCCAAACGGGTTCGCAGTGAAACCGGAATCGGCGGCCATGCGGTTTCCATCAGTTATGCCGCCGTGGAACTGGCCAAAAAAATTTTTGACAGTCTTGATGATAAAACCGTGCTCCTGGTAGGGGCCGGGGAAATGGCCGAATTGGCCGTAGAACATCTGATCCATTCGCGCCGTCAAGGCAGACTTCTGGTGGCCAACCGGACCTTTGCCGTGGGAGCGGCCCTGGCCGGGCGATTCAAGGGAGAAGCCGTTCGGATGGAAGAAATATCATCCTATTTAGCCATTTCGGACATTATTATCAGCTCTACCGGCGCTTCAGGACTTATTATCACCGAAGCCCAGGTCCGGCCCATCATGCGCCAGCGCCGGAACCGCCCCTTGTTTTTTATCGATATCGCCGTACCCCGCGACATTGATCCGGCGGTCAATAAAATTGCCAATGCCTATGTTTACGACATTGACGACCTGGAAGGGGTGATCCATCATAATATCGAAGCGCGATCCAGGGAATCCGTCAAAGCCGAGCGCATCATTGACGCGGCGGTTTACCGGTTTACCGAATGGTTTGAAAATCTCAACGCCCTGCCGACCATCATCGCTCTTCGCCGTAAGTTTTATGATATTGCCGCTTCGGAAATGGAAAAAACTCTGCCGGCTTTAACCGCGCGATCTCAAGTAGATCAGGAAGCCATACGAAAAATGATCGATGCCATCATTAACAAGGCCCTGCATGACCCGACCATGTTTCTTAAAAACCCCGGCAGCCATCGCAATAAAACTCTTTATCTCGATATTGCCCGAAAACTCTTTAACCTGGACAATGAATGATTTTTGCTTTACTTTTTAAAATAAATGATGATAGAAAAAATACCTTTTTATGGCAATATGTGGAATACGCATTAAAAGGGGATTGAGATGATGAAAAAAAAGGATCAGCAGTATTTTAAAGATCTTCTGACCCTCCGAATGGAAGAGTTGCTCAACCAGGCCAATTCAACGGTCACGGATATGCATACGCCCAAAGGAAATTTTCCCGATCCTACGGACCGGGCTACCTATGAAGCGGACCGCAATTTTGAACTTCGGATTCGGGATCGGGAGCACAAACTCATAAAAAAAGTAAAAGAAGCACTGGAACGCATTGAAAACGGCACCTACGGCATCTGTGAGCAATGCGGGGAGGATATCGCCATTGAGAGGCTCAAGGCCCGACCCGTCACGACCCAGTGCATTGAGTGCAAAACCAGGGAAGAGGCGCTGGAAAAGGCCCTTGGAATATAAATCCGGGAATATCGATCTCCATATTCATTCCACGGCTTCCGACGGGTCCCTTGCCCCCCTGGACATCCTCCAACATGCCATACAAACCGGGCTTTCCGCCATTGCGTTGACCGATCACGATGCCGTTGACGGGGTAAGAGAAATTGCTTTGGCATTGGGCATGAAAGCCGATTCCCATACCCGCCCCTTTTTATATGACGAGGACAAATCCCCCCCTTTTTTTATTTCCGGTGTTGAAATCAGCGCGGCGCCCCCGTCGAAGATGGCGGTTTCCGGAAGTTTTCACATTCTGGGATACGGCTTTAACCCGGATGATCCGGTTCTTGATGAAGCATTGAACCGACAACAGGCCGCCCGGAAAAACCGGAATCCGCACATTATTTCCCGTTTACAGGATATGGGTATGGATATTTCTCTGGAGGAAGTGGCCAGATCATCCGGCGCCCCCCGGATCGGGCGGCCGCATATCGCCGCCCTGCTGGTGGAAAAAGGGTATGCCCGCCATATCAACGAAGCCTTTGACCATTATATTGGAAAAGGAAAACCCGCCTATGTGGATAAACCGCGCATCCCGGCGGAAGAAGCCATCGCCCTGATTCGTTCTTCCGGAGGGGCGGCGGTGCTGGCCCATCCGGGATTGCTGACGTTTCCGGCCAACGGCCATCTGGATCGGCTCATCGCGGCATTAACCGAAATGGGACTGGACGGGATTGAAGCCTATTATCCCGGGCACAGCGACGCCCAGTTCGGCAGATATTCGGAACTGGCCCGCTCGCATGGTCTGCTGGTCACCGGCGGCACCGATTTTCACGGAGCCATTAACCCCGATATCGCCATGGGATCGGGTCGGGGCGATTTTGAAGTGCCCTTCCGCGTATTTGAAAATCTGATCCGGCGGATTACCGGGAGCCCGGCATGATGACCACCCTCGATCTTGAACAGCGACTCGGCTACGTCTTTACCGACAAGCACCTTTTATCCACCGCTCTTCGGCACAGCTCATTTGTCAATGAAAACGCGGAATCCGGGTATGAGGATAATGAACGCCTCGAATTTCTGGGGGACGCCGTCTTAAGCGGCATTGTGAGCCGTCTGCTAATGGATCGCTACCCGCGGCTGCATGAAGGCGAGCTGTCCCGGCTTCGTTCCAATCTGGTCAACAAAGTCCAGTTGGCCGGGCTGGCGCGGCAGCTTGATCTGGGAGCGTTTCTGCTGCTGGGCAAGGGAGAACTCCAATCGTTCGGACGACGAAAAGAATCGATTCTAGCCGATGCGTTTGAAGCCCTGGTGGCGGCCGTTTATCTGGATGGCGGATTTGACCGGGCCTTTGAGGTAATCGGCCGTCTTTTTATTCCGCTGCTGGCTCCGGATATGCCGGAAAAACATTTTGACTACAAAAGTCGTCTTCAGGAACAGGTTCAGGCCATGCGTCAGCCCCCTCCGGAATATGTGATCATTGCCGAAACCGGCCCGGATCATCACAAGACGTTTGAAGTTGAATTAACTGCGGCGGGGATCCGGACCCACGGGAAGGGTCCCAGCAAGAAGGTCGCCGAGCAGAATGCCGCCGAAAAGGCGATAGTGCTGCTCGACAGCATTGAAAAAAGCGACAATAGCGGTTGACGTACGCTCATGACGGTTTTGCCCAAACCCCTGGTCATTCCGGTCTTTCTTCCGAATATCGGGTGTCCGCATCAATGTCTTTTCTGCAATCAGAAGGCCGTGACCGGCGCTTCTCCGGGCATACCCTCCACTGCCGAGATCCGATCCACGGTCCATCACTATCTTGGCTATAAAAAACCCAACCGCTCTTGGGTGGAGCTTTCGTTTTACGGCGGCAATTTTTTAGGCCTTTCCCAAAAGCAGATTTGCCGGCTTTTAGATGCTGCCGCGCCCTTTGTTTCCGACAACGTGATCAACGGCATCCGGTTTTCCACCCGGCCGGACACCATCGACGGCGCCAGGCTTCGGTGGATCCGCGATTATCCCGTGACCACCGTCGAGCTGGGGGTTCAGTCCATGAACGATCCGGTGCTGGCCGCGTCCCGACGGGGGCATACGGCTGAAGATACGCGCAATGCCGTGGATCTGCTGAAAAAAAGCGGATATCGCGTCGGTCTCCAGATGATGATCGGTTTGCCGGAAGATACGGCGGAAACCGCCGCGGCCACGGCTGCCGCCATGATCGACCTGAATCCCGATTTTGTCCGGATCTATCCCACGCTGGTGCTGGCCGGCAGTCCCCTGGCGGATCTTTACGCCCAACAGCGCTATGTTCCGCTTTCCTTAACAGCCTGTGTTGCGCAGTTAAAAACCCTGTATCGTCTGTTTACGGCCCACGGCATACCGATCATCCGCATGGGACTGCAGGCATCAGCGGAATTGAACGATCCGGCGGTAGTGCTGGCCGGACCTTATCATCCGGCCCTGGGCCATATGGTGCGATCGGAAATCATGCTGGATGCCGCCAAACAAGCCCTTGCCGAAAAAAAATTTCATGCCAAAGAGGATGGTAAAGACGCCGTATTCACCGTCCACCCGGCCAGTTATTCCCGAATGCAGGGCCCTGGAAAACAAAACCTGGAAACGCTCAAGCACCGCTTCCGCTTGGGCCGCGTTCATGTGCGAACCGATGTCCGGCTGTCCGAGGACGCGGTCCGGGTGAGCTGTCCATCGGCCGGCGGGCCGCTTTGAAAAAGAATTATACCAAAGGAGCCGACAAATGCAGGACTTAACCCTATCCCAAAAAGCACGGGTTGCCATTCAATCCTTTAAAACCATGGTCAATGTGTTGGCCCTTCGCGGGTTTTATCGACCGTCGGGGCGCATGGGCCAGAAGCTGGCGGAATATTTGAGCACCCTGAGTCCTGAAATATACGGCAGCATGAACGATTCCCGGGTGACGGAATTAAAGGGCCTGGAATATGTGATTGACCGGCTTCCCCGGGGCATCGAGGCCTGCACGCGGATTATTCTCACCGAAGAGGAGCAGTACGAGGGAAGCGCTTTTGAAAAAATCATTCCCTTAAAGCGGCGCCGGACCTGTTACCGGATCAGCCCCAGTGAATATTGCTTCGTAATCACCCGAGGGATGACGGAAATATATGATATTATAACCCATATTACATTTTTAAACATTGAGGCGAAAAAAATCCAGAAGCATATGCAGGATGAGGCCGGCAATCCCACCCCGGAATGGAATGATCTGGAAAAAGTCGTGGAGCAAAAGGAGCCCATTGATCCCCAGGAGCTGGAGCGCGCCCTGTGGAACCTGAGCCTGATTCTGGGGCGCTCTTATCAGGAAACCCGGACGAGCTACGATTATTTTGAAAAAAACCGCGTGAAACACGGCAGCAACAGCAGTCTGTTCAACGTGATCCATCATCTAGGGCGACGGGTGGACGATGAAACCCGGTCGCCGGATAATTTTCTCATCGTTTACATGACGCCTTCCCTGATGAATATCATCGCCCACCAGCGCTACGGCAAGCAATGGGCCGCCGACATCAAGACGAATTTAAAGGAACTCGGGCTGGACAAACGTCCCCTGCACATCATTTCCGCCAATATGCACAGTGTGCTGAACCTGCTTTACGGATTTGCGGCCACCACCTGCACCAACATGAAGGCGGACCCTGAAGATCCTCTCTATGATTTTATCTCCTGCATCCGGGATCAGCGCGACGTTATCCTGGCTTATGCCAAACAGCATGGATTTTATGAATTTTCCGATCGCTCCGGATCGCACATCGATTATCAGATCATTGATACCGAACAGGTGGAAACCCTGACCTTCCATCCGGATACCCGCATCGCACCAGGCCGGGAGGCTGAGCCAAAACCCGTCATCCTGGTCATGGATTACGCTTTCGGGGCCCAGGCCTTTGAGGTGATGGACTGCCTGCTCAATCCCTACGAAATCGAAGAGCTGGCGACCCCCGGAGAACGGCTTCCGGGAACGCTGATGCAGGTGGCCTCCATCTCCATCATGGGAAAGGCCGGCATCCTTGCCGGAAATAAAGGCGATATCATGCTGGCCACCGCCCATGTCATGGAAGGCTCATCGGATAATTATCCCATTAAAAACGATCTGGGGAGCAAGGATTTCGACACAGACATCGACGTCTACAACGGTCCCATGATCACCGTGTTCGGCACGTCCCTTCAGAACCGGGACATACTTCACCGGTTTCAGGACACCTGGAAAACCGTGGGGCTGGAAATGGAAGGGGCCTATTACCAGCGGGCCATCAGCGCGGCGATGATCAAGGGGCATATCCCCGCCGACGTTAAACTGCGCTATGCGTATTACGCCTCGGACAATCCCCTGGTCAGCGGCCAGACCCTGGCCGCCGGCGAAATGGGGCC
>CAZRES010000040.1:0-22123 GCA_964598885.1 uncultured Desulfobacteraceae bacterium
CAAAAAGCGGTCTGTGTTCTTCACCAGCATCTGGTGGAAGAAATCGAGATGTAAAGGTAAAACAAAACCATGCTCGATACACGCTTTACATATTCCATCTCCTGGAACATTTTTTTAATTACCACCGGTTCCACCATTCTGGCTCTGGCCCTCAAGGGAATCGCCTATACCCACGGATTTATCCCCGGCGGACTGTTCGGAGCCGCTTCCCTGATTTATTTCACCACGGGTCTGATGGATATCGGCATGTGGTTTGTCCTTCTCAATATTCCACTTTTTATCATCGCATGGAAATTCATCAGCAAGCGATTTCTGTTCTATTCGATTTACGCCATGGCCGCCTTCACCTTGATCTACAGCATTATCCAGATCGATTTTGAGATACACAACCAGCTTTATGCAGCCGTAACCTGCGGCATGGTCGCGGGGATCGGAGCGGGGATCGTGCTACGCTCGCTGGGTTCCAACGGCGGCCTGGATGTGATCGGCGTGCTGTTTTACCAGAAGTTCAATCTCGGGCTAGGAAAATTTTACTTTGTCTTCAATGCCGTTTTATATTCAGTGAGCTTTCTTTTTTTAGACAATGATCTGGTGATCGCCTCCATGATCATGTTGATCTGCACCGCTTTGGCCATTGATTACGCACTGTCCATGTTCAGCCAGCGCAAAACCGTCTTGATTATTTCGAATAAACCCAAAGAGATCGTAAAAGAGATCAACGCAGATCTTAAAATGGGCGCCACATACTTAAACGGATCAGGAACCCATTCCGGGAAACCATTAAAGGTCATTTTAACGGTGATTAATAATATTCAACTTAAGCGGCTGGAGGAAATCGTATTTACCATCGATGAAGCCGCGCTCTTTATTGCCGAAAACTCATTTTCAGTGATCGGATCCAATCTGGCCCGCCGAAAAATCTACTAATAACTTGAAATAAAAATAAGAATAAATTTATTACAAAAACAGCTTCTCGGTCCTGGTGGCCCACTTGTCAAATGCCGAAGGATCCCATGTTTTGGGATAGTTGTGATAATGAGCAAAGATTTTTTTTCCCAGGGTAGTGGCCTGATTAAGTTTCACCAGCAGCCGGGGACGGGTCAGCCCGTTGATCAGGGTGCGGGCCATGGTGGGGAGATCCGGGGCTTGGAAAATGCCGTTAATGGTGGGGGTCAGCATCTCACCGCTCATGATGTCTTTTCGCATGAGAAAGGAAATATCGTCATGGGAGAGATCCTGGAGGATTTCACGCACAGCCGACAACGCCGCCAGATGACTGCCGCGTCCTGAGAACCAGTTTCGGTTGTACGGCCAAAGATTTCCAATGGTGCATCCCCCTTTTTTCAGGGCCGCGGCAATGGCGTCAGATGCCAGCAGAGCCCCGGTCATGGCGCCGCCCACTCCGCATCCCGTGGTGGGGATCACCTGCCCGGCCGCGTCGCCTACGGCGACAAATCCGGACGCCGCTAACGCCGATGGCGATCTGCCCACCAACACGATCCCGCCGCCGCCGCCCAGTTCTTCATCGGTAATGGACGGTCGATGGGCGATCATTTCCGTTATGACGGACATGGGGTCTATCCGACCCGGCTCCTCTCTTACACCGCCGCCCACGTCGATGCTGTCTTCATGGTGCAGGTGGGTCCAGAAATACCCCTTGAAGGCGCCGTAACGGTAATGATCCGTCAAGTCGTCATCCGCGACGCGGCGGGCATCAAGCCGACGGATGGTGCGGCAGGCATAGGCCAGATCGCCGCCGGAAAATTGTCGGTTCAGGGCCGGCGCTCCCGTCAACGTCGTGCGCAGCAGGGATAGATATCCCGTGGCGTCCACCACCACATCGGCCATGACATCAGCCATGTTTCCGTTCTGCGCATCCGTGACCCGCAGTCCCCGGACATGGATCTGCCCCAGCGATCCGTCAAGATCTCCTACAAGTCCGTCGACCCGGTGCTGGTAGAAGATTTTCGCGCCCGCGGCCGCCGCCTGTTCGGCCAGCATCCGGCCCAGAGCCCGCCGATCCGTGGTGATATAGCGAAAATCCACCGGCGTCCGGGTGGCGCCGGAAAGATCAGGAAAACGGATTTCGAGACGATCCATCCGGTGGGGTTCGAAGAGATTGTCGTCATCTTCGCTTTTCTTAACCAGCTTTCCCCGGTATCGACCCTTTTCAATAACCGGCATTTCAAAACCCGCGGCCGCCAAAGCGCTCTTTTCCACCGCATCCGACCAGTTGTGTCCCAGCGTCCCCTCTTTTTTTACTTCATAAACAGCCACCGACACTCCAGCCGAGGCCAACTGTCGCGCCAGCAACGCGCCCCCGGGCCCGGCGCCGGCAATAACGACCTGAACATCCTTTTTATTTTTCATACCCATTCTCCCATATCAAAAAATTGTGGAAAAAGTAGCGGCTGTCCCCAATTTCGCTAATTCCGGCTATTTTGTATGGGGTCAGGCTTTTCTGTAAAGAAAAATCAGGTGCTCGTCAGAATCGCTTTGACCCGGGCCCCGTCCGCACGGGCGCCGAAATGGGCCATGATGTCGCGCATGGCCTGCATTTTGTTTTTATATGCGGAAAAATCGATATTGGCCGCAATCCATTGCCGGATTTCCTCATCGCCGGCCATATCCGGCAGATAGGAGGACACGATTTGTAAATAAGCGGAGTCGCTTTCATTTTTATTCAGGCGTTCAAGGGATTCCTGCTCGGATTTGATCAGCTTGCGCAGGATTTTGACGGCCTCGTCGTCAGAGACCGATTTGGCGTCGCCCCGGTTGAATTCGCCCAGAATGACGCGCAGAGCATTTTTTTTGTCCGCGTCTCTGGCCTTGATGGCGGCGGTCAGGTCTTTTTGAATCTGTTCGTGCATACTCATGATGTTCATCCTTTTTGATTTTTCACAGCATTTCAACTTCAGGTTTGTGGTCCGGCTGCATCGTAATCAAGGCGCCGCGATAGGTTCCGGTCATGCAGCAGTTGACCACCAGGCTTGATCCGAGACGCGCAACGCCCGCATCTTCATGGATATGACCGCAGATTACCACGGCGGGTCGGACCTGCTCCACCAGTGCTCGGACTCCTTTGGAACCGGCGGAAAACGTTTTTCCCACCCGATCCCGGATACCGAACGGCGGCGGATGGACCACCAGGACCGTCTGATCATCGATTAAGGACCGGATGCCGGCAAAAAGCTTTTTCTCGCGCATACGGACCCGTGTACGAAACGGCACGGGTATGGCGCCGCTGATCCCCACCAGGGAAACGCCTTCCCATATAATCCGGCGGGCATGAAGGGAAGTAATATTAGCGCTTGCTGAAAAATGTTTTTCCAGAAAAGACAGGTCGGAATTGCCCCTTATCACAAACACCGGAAGGGAAAGGGCGTCCAGCGCGGCAAGAACCGGTCCGGAACGAATATAGCTGGTAAGATCACCGGCAATTACCACGGCATCCGGCCGCTCTTCCGTCACAACAGCCCGGATGGTTTTCAGCCGCCGGGATCTGGCGTGGACATCGGCCACGGCATAAATTTTCATGCGTGCGTCCCTTAAAATTGGGGACAGCCACTAATTTTTTTAACGAAAAATCGGAGGCTGTTTTCGTTTTCCACCGTTTTATATATAGCAATCCTGAATAGTTACTGAACAAACAATAAAAAAATTAGTGGCTGTCCCCAATTTTTATTCAGAACTTTGATATCATGCCGGTGGGGAGTATTTTCAAGAGCCGGCCGACGATGTTCCAGGGATAGACCGGAACGGTGGAAGATTTTACGCGTTTTTCGATCAACCGGGCGATGATGGCCGCGCCTTTTTCCACGCTGATCAGAAACGGACGATTGGGGAGCATGTTGTTTAACGGCGTGTCGATGTAACCCGGATAAAGCACCGTCACATCGATGTTTTTCCGGTATAGTTCGGCCCGGACCGCCTCGAGATAAATGGCTAAGCCCGCTTTTGAGGCGCTGTAGGCCGAACTCCTGGGCATGCCCCGAAACGCGGCCACGGAACTGATACCCACGATATGGCCTTTTCCTTTTTTGAGGAAATGGGCGGCGGCGGCATCTATGGTGGCAATGGCGCCGATCAGGTTGACCTCGATGGTGCGCCGGGCTTTTTCAAAATCACCCCGGCCCACCCGTTCGCCCAGACCCACGCCGGCATTGGCGAACACGATATCGAGCCCGCCCAGGGCGTCGGCCGCTTCATCCACGGCCCGGTACACATCATCGTAGTCCGTGACATCCAGCCCTCGCACCACAACCGCCGGCGGCGCGCACTGCTGCTCGATTTCGGCTTTGAGCTCATTAATCTGATCCACCCGCTGAGATGCCAGGGCCAGGGCATATCCCCGTTGCGCCATTTCACAGGCCACCGCTCTTCCGATGCCGGAGGAAGCCCCCGTGATCAATATGGATTTGGTCATAACATGCTCCTGTTTAATAAGTCCGGTGAATGACGAATACGTTCGAAAAATCATACTTTCTTGCGGATTCATTGTCAAATTGATATGTATGTTTTCGTTTCAATATGATATCAGTTTCAGCTTACCATTGTTACCAAACAGACCCGTATATCCACTTGCGGATATCCATGCTTGGCATAATCTGTAAAACAGGAGGTTGACATGAAAAAATGGCGATGCACGGTTTGCGGATATATTCACACGGGCGACGAACCACCCGAAATATGTCCGGTCTGCGGCGCGGACCGCAGTAAATTCGTTGAAGTCACGGACGCCGCCGAATCAACTGCCGCGCCCGCTTCCGAAGCTTCCGGCCCGGATCCGCAAAAAGCAGATACCGGAAAAACTCTTTTTGACGCCATCACGGATCTGATGGTCAAACATCACCTCCATCCCATTGCCGTTCATATACCAAACGGCGTGGTGCCGCTGGTTATTCTGTTTGTAATTCTGGCAATCCTGTTTACGTCCACCAGCCTGGTCCAGGCAGCCGTTTACAACCTGATCGTCGTGGTGCTGGCCATGCCGGTGGTCTTGTATTCCGGCGTAATTGTATGGCAAAAAAAATACCGGGGCGCCCGGACCCGAATCTTTATCGCCAAAATCATCTCGGCAGCCGTGGTAACGGTTTGCGCCGTCCTTATCGCTGCCTGGTATCTTTTTAATCCGGAATTGATCCAAAATCCGGCATCCATGTCGGTGCTTTTCTTTGTGCTTCACCTGGTTTTGCTCCTGGCTACCGGCATCGCCGGATATCTGGGCGGCAAACTGGTTTTCAAGGACTGAAGCGATCATCGCTATGTTCCCGTCCGCTTAACATCCCGGCCAACACAACGCCACGGTCTTTTCTGCTAAGGGAAAATGACCGTGGCGTTATCTATCCCCCCTTCCCGAAATATATGTATAAAGTCCGTATTTTGACATCCTCTGATGATTGATGAACCGGAAACTTTTCATTTATGTTCTTATAAACGTCGAATTGGTAATGGTTTATAAAAAATCATCGTGTTATTGCCCTAAAAATATGAATAATCCGGAAGCACTTTACATTTATGCTTATATTATTTGTATTTTTAAAGTGTTATATTGAAATAGTATTGATTTTTATAATTTTTTTTCTCTCCCGACTTGAAAACCATTTCATTATATGATATAAAGATTTATTTAATATATAACTGTTTATCATTACTATGATTTAAACACAGTCTAAGTACAGATAGACATTTTATAAAAAGAGTTGCAAAAGCAACTGCAAACCCATGGATACCTGGCCAATAAAGATCATATACATGCTTTTAAAAGGTAAAATAGGGCAATACCGGTATTGTTAATAGTAATTTTTGGATCAATATAAAACAGGATAGTTGTCAGATACAAAAAAGCGATTGTTTTCCGTGAACTTACAGAAAATGTCACTTCAACCCATTGTTTTCAGAGGTAAAATAAATGGCGCAAAAAATTATCATTGAAAACCTGTTCAAGGTTTTCGGACCCCATCCTGAAAAAGCCATGGAGTTGTTCAAACAGGGCCGTTCCAAGCATGAAATCCTGGAAAAGACAAAACATCAAATCGGCGTGGCGGATGCCACCTTTGCCGTTGATGAAGGCGAAATCCTGGTGATCATGGGTCTTTCCGGAAGCGGTAAATCGACATTGGTCAGATGCATCAACCGGCTCATCGATCCGACCGCCGGCAAAGTCGTCGTGGATGGACAAGATGTCACCGACCTGTCCGTGGAAGGGCTACGACAATTCCGGCTGGATCATTTCGGCATGGTGTTTCAGAACTTCGCCCTGTTTCCTCATCGCACGGTTCTTCAAAACGCCGTTTACGGCCTTGAAATCAAAAAAATAAGTCCCGAGGAACGTCGGGAGCGCGGCATGGCAGCCCTGGAACAGGTGGGACTGGCGGGCTATGAGCATTCTTATCCCGATCAGCTTTCGGGCGGGATGCAGCAGCGGGTGGGCCTGGCAAGAGCTCTTGCCCTGGATGCCGATATCATGCTGATGGATGAGGCCTTCAGCGCCTTGGATCCTTTAATCCGCAGCGATATGCAGGATGAACTTCTGGCCCTTCAGGAAAAGGTGAAAAAAACCATTGTATTTATCAGCCACGATCTGGACGAGGCATTGAAACTCGGGGACCGAATCGTTTTGATGAAAGACGGCGCCATTGTTCAGTCCGGGACCGCCGAAGAAATCCTCACCAAGCCCGCCAACGATTACGTGGCCAAATTCGTCCAGGACGTGGACATGACCAAGGTGATCACGGCTGAATCCGTGATGCTCAAATCCAAAGCCGTGGCTTATTATGAAACCGACGGCCCCAAGGCGGCCCTCCATAAAATGAAGCAATCCGCGATATCGACCATTTTTGTTCGCAAGGATAGACAGCTTTACGGTGTTGTAACTGCCGATGATTGCGCCGTGGCCGCAAAACGCGGGGATCCCACCCTGGAAAAAATTGTTAATACCGAGATCGAAACCGTAACGGCGGACACGCCGGCCGCCGACATCATTCCGCTACTGGCCCGGCTGTCTTATCCGCTTCCGGTGGTGGATGAAAATCATAAACTCAAAGGCGTGATCATTAAAGGCTCCCTGCTGGCGGGCCTGTCGGAAAGGGGGACAGACTCATGAACATTTACCGGGTACCTATCGGCGATGCCATTGAAGCCGGTATTGACTTTTTCGTAACTCATTTTTCCTTCGCCACCATCGCGTTTTCCAAATTCACCATAAAGGGAATAAATTATTTATCCGACATCATGATGTTTCTGCCGCCCTGGGCCATGATTTTGATCTTTACGGCCCTGGCCTGGTATTTAAGCAAAAAATGGGGAATCGCCCTGTTCACGCTGATCGGCATGAGCCTTATCTGGAACATGCAGCTATGGGGGGCGACCATTGAAACCATCGCCCTGATCGTTATCGCCACGTTGATCTCTGTTGCCATTGGCATTCCCTTAGGCATTCTTTCCGCATTGAGCAACACGGCGTATCGTATCATTACGCCCATACTCGATGTCATGCAGACCATGCCGGCCTTTGTCTACCTGATCCCGGCCATTCCGTTTTTCGGACTCGGGGCCGTGGGGGCCATCTTTGCCACGGTCATCTTTTCCGTGCCGCCCTGCATTCGTTTAACCTGCCTGGGCATCAAGCAGGTCCCCAAAGAACTCGTGGAGGCGGCGGACGCCTTCGGCAGCTCAAAAGGGCAGAAACTTTTCAAAGTCCAGTTGCCCATTGCCAAAACCACCATCATGGCGGGCATCAACCAAACCATCATGCTTGCCCTGTCCATGGTGGTCATCGCGGCCATGATCGGCGCCAAGGGGCTGGGCGGCGAGGTATGGAAGGCCATCCAGCGGCTTGAAGCCGGACGGGGTTTCGAAGCCGGCATCGGCATCGTGATTATCGCCATTATCCTTGACCGGGTCATGCAGCAGGTGGCCGGCGGTAAAAAGCAGCAGATGTAAGCCCAAGAAACACGAACATGTCTTCAACGCGTTGTTTCGGCTCTGTTTCGCATTGTCCGATTCAGGGCTATTAGTTAACCGTAATTTAATCAAGGAGGTTCAGAAATGAAACGTAAACCCTTACACGTACTTATCATGATGATGGCCGTTTTGTTGACGGCGGCTTTTACGGGCCAGGCCATTGCCGCGCAGAAAACCGCCCAGATCGCCTATGTGGAATGGTCATGCGCCACCGCGTCCGCCAATGTCGTCAAGGCGGTGCTGGAGGAAAAAATGGACTACGAGGTGGAGCTGATTCCCGTGAGCGCGGCCGCCATGTGGCAGGCGCTCGCCACCGGCGACGTGGATGCCATTACCACGGCCTGGCTGCCCACCACCCACCAGCATTATTATGAAAAACTCAAAGACGATGTGGAAAATCTGGGACCCAACCTGGAGGGCACGCGCATCGGCCTGGTGGTCCCCACCTACGTGACCATTGACTCCATCGGCGAAATGAACGCGCATGCCGACAAGTTCGACAACCAGATCACCGGCATCGATCCCGGAGCCGGCATCATGAGCAAAACCGAGCAGGCCATCGAGGAATACAACCTTACGGACATGGAGCTCATGGAAAGCAGCGGCGCCATGATGACCGCTGTTATGAAAGATAAGATCAGCAAAAAGGAATGGGTCGTGGTGACCGGCTGGACTCCTCACTGGAAATTTGGAGCGTGGGACCTGAAATACCTCGAGGACCCCAAGGGCGTTTACGGCGGTGAGGAACATATCGACACCGTGGTCCGCAAAGACCTCAAGGAAGACAAGCCGGATCTTTACGCCTTTCTGAAAAATTTCGAGTGGAGCCCGGAAGACATTCAGACCGTCATGGCCTGGAACCAGGAAGAAGACATGGATCCGCAAAAAAGCGCCAAAAAGTGGATGAAGGAAAACCCTGATAAGGTCAACGCCTGGCTGCCCAATTAAACCTTTTTAAAACTTTTATTTAATCCATGGTCCCGTAAAAAAACGAATCATTGTTCCTGATAGCTTACAACTGCATTCGTTTTTTACGGGACTGTTGCAAACAAAATTGAGAGGAAAGGAGTGTTATATGAAAGAGAATATTTTTTTTAACAAACTTAGGCTGTTATCTATCGTATCGATGGTATTTTTACTGATGGCGCCCGCAGCCGCAACCGCTGTTGAAATCGGTCCGCTTACCATCGGCGGCGCGATGCGCGCAAACTACACTTTTGGCGACTATACGCCGGTACTGGACCGTTCTTCACGGGCAAAAGAGGACAACGGAGCGTTTTCATTGGACACGTTTCGTTTCAACCTTGCCTATCAGCAGGACGATTTTGTGGGGAAAGCGGAATATCGGTTTTATCCGGGATATGGACCAAACAATCATGACAGCTATCATTTTCCGCATACCGGATGGATCGGTTATAACTTCTGCGATACGAGCCAGGGCCAGCTTGGGTTAAACCGCGTACCGTTCGGACCCGGTCCCTATGGCGTGTCGCAAAGCTGGTTCTTTGATCAACATTACTATGTAGGCCTTGCCGACGATATGGATCTGGGCGTCAAATATACAAAAACATTTGAGGATAATCTTACCGTTGATGTGGCCTACTACTTCTCCGACGAAGGTTCGCACAACGGCGCCAATTTTTCCACGGACTCCGTGCGCTATTCTTATGATGTCGTCGATGAAACCGACACCGGTTACGAAGAAAGACATCAACTTAATCTGCGGGCGATTTATTCCATGACGAGCGACAATCTGAAATCAGATATCGGCGCGTCCCTTCAGTACGGACAGCTTGACAGCAACGGACCGCAAGACGATGGCGACCACTATGCCGGATCAGTTCATGGCGTCTTTACAATGGCCAATTTTAAACTGGCCACCCAGATCACCTATTACAAATACGACGTAGAAAGCGATCAACCCCTGGGAAGCGATAAACTGGTCCAGATGGGCGCTTTTGATTTTCCGACACTGGTGGCGGCCGAAGCCATGATCCCTGCCGTATCACTGAGCTATTATCACGAAACACCGCAGGTAGAGTGGCTTGACTACATCATTCCGTATATTGAATACAGCTCCATTATTAAGGATGAGAGCAGCTTCAACGACAGTGAAATGTTTGTCGCCGGCGCTGCCTGGGGACACGGCGGCTGGTACATCTACAGCGATCTGGTTTTTTCCAACGGCAATGATTTTGTAGGAAACGAATCCGGATACGGCGCCTTTGACGGACCCGAAGATTACATATTCACAAGCAATCGATTCGGGGCCAACCCCGCGGATGAATGGGAATACCGCTTTAACATCAACTTCGGCTATTATTTTTAACCATCCGTCCTGACGCCGCATTCCCCCTTTATTCAGGGAATCCGTAATGCGAACGAAGCCGCCGGATGCAGGCTCCGCAGCAGCAGAGCCGCATCCGGCGTTTTTTTGTGGCCGCATGCCATCGGCCCGCCGTTATCCGCCGTCGAAACACCGCCGCACAAACGATACTTTCCGACCCGGATCAATGGCCGCCGCACCCGCAGTTGCAGTCATCGCCGCAGGATGCCGATCCGGCCATGGCCCGAATCAGTTCCCGTTGATCGGCATCGACAATATCGATGATTTCGACACGAAGAAAGGAAGCGGTATGGGGCGCCGCCGCGGCACAAAAAAGAGAATACAGATGATCGAACAGATCGACGGCTTTTCCCTGCTCCACGGCAATATTTTTCGTGTCCCCGATCCGCATTCCCGCCAGCTCGTATTCAAACGGCGCAAGTCCCCGGGACCCCGCGCCGAAGATAAAATTCATGGTTCGGGCCGGGCCGGGAGGTTGCGACCCATCCGGCGAGGATTCCGGGGTAATGGACAGAATCACCTTTTTCAACGGTTCTACGATCTTTTCATTGTTTTTCATCATGCGAGCTCCTCAAATGCCGAAGTTAATCACCATTCGTATTTCCAGATCAGGTCCACCGCCAGGGTTTCTTCGTCATTGACCTGCGTCTCCATGCTGAAATGGCGGTTGATTTCATAATAAACTTCTACCTGCCGGGGCTCTTCCGAGGTAAAGGTATGCCGGTAGATCACGAATACCCGGGGGGTCAGATATTTCCCCATGGACAAAGAGCCATGCTGAAACCCGCCGGAGCCGGCGCTGATATTGATATAATCGATCCGAAACCGGTCTCCCAGAATCTCCCTGAGCTCGTCCGCGGCGATCTGACCGGTGATGGCCAAAGCCGCTTCCGCCGCACGGAAACTTTCCCCTTCGGTCAATGAGGTCTGGGGCCGGCCGAAAATCAGATAGGATATGATATCGACTTCATCCATGGGCGGATCGCTGTCAAACCGCATATTCAGCCGTTCGTACGTACCGGACAGATAAATAATGATCCGGACGTCGCCGATGCGGGTCTCGGCCTGGATATCAAGCGGCGGATCAATGTCATCCTGGCCGATGAAATTGACTTCTCCGCTGGTGATCTTAAACAGCTTGCCCCGGAACCGATAGGTTCCCCTGACCGCTGACAGGGGGCCATAAACCACAAAGGACCGGTCAGGCTCTTTTTCCACATTGACCTGTCCTCTGATTTCAATGGATTCATCCTCGCCCCTGAGCCACACATTGCCGGGAACGGTGATGGTGATATTTGCCCGAAGAGGATCAAGAAAAGCCAGGGCCGGAGGCTCCTGATCGGGGATGGCAAAGACGCCGTTATCGTGCGCCACCGGCTCGATAACCTTGATTTCAGACGGTTGCCGGGAAAACAGAACCTCAAGGTTCACCTGACCTTTAGGAATCCGAATGTCCCCGCTGACCACCGGCGCATCCCAGGTGCCTTGCAGCCGCAGATCCGGGCTCATGCGACCCGATAATCCGGGATAAAACGGGATCCGCATATTACTGCCCACCGCGCTGATATCAAACGCAGACGGCTGGAATTCATCATACTGGACGGTTCCCTTGAGCGACAAAATCCCTCCATCGTCCCCGACCGCCTGGATTTCGGCGATGGTAATCATATCCGAATCAAATTCCAGATCCATGGACAAGCGTTGATAGAGCAGCCGCTGGTATTTCAGGTAAAGCGATCCCTCGGTCAGGGAAAGTTTCCCCATGACAAGCGGGTCGGTGATGGAGCCGCCGACCTCGGCACTGAGTTGTACTTTCCCGGAAATCTCGTATTCCGGATGCCGGGTCAGGCCGTCAATACCGGATATATCGAAATCATGGACATGAACGGCGACAAGCATGGGATTTGGTCCGGGTGCAACGCTTACCGGCAGAAGCGTCATGCGAATGGGCACCGCTCCGGAAATATCGAACACCTTGCGTTCATCCATGAAACCGGCGGCCAGGATCTGAAGGGTATCGGCCTGATAGACTGCCGACATCTCGATGCCCGATAGCCGGAAATCCCGGTAAACCATTTCGGAACATACAAGCGACGCATCCAGAACCGGACCATCCGCATCGCCGGATATATTGACATATCCGGATATCCGACCGCCCATGGAGCCGGCTAAGGGCCAGTAGGGCGCCAGATCGACAACGGACAGATCCTCCGCCGCCATGGAAATCGCCAGGGTTTCCGGTTCAACGGAAACGGCAAACGGATAAAGGGACAATCTGCATCCCAGGGCTCCCCGGACATCCGCGAGTTTGCGTTCCGGTCCTGAAAAAGAGGCTTCCACATCCATCCGATTGTCGCGATAGGTGGACTGAATATGCAGTTCGGACAACGCCAACCCCTTGTACCTTCCTTCCGAGAAAGCGGCGGAAAAAACGAGTTCCGGTTCCTCGGCAAAACCGGTCATGGTCATGTGCGCGGTTACGTTTCCATCGAACGCCTCTCCGCCTTTGACAAAACCCCGGATCATCTTCAGATCCAGGTTTTCCAGGCTCATTTCCGCGGATACGGGGCCGGACCGGGACAATCCAAAAGCGCCGCCGCCCTGAAAAGAGGCTTCTTTGGAAACGAGCTTGACGGATTCAATAACCACGCGATCTTCGGAAATTACAATCTGTGACGGGGATTCGGATGCCAGCGCCGGAAGCGCATCCGACGTAAAGGCCATGTGCTCCAGACAAATCTTTCGCACCGGTCCGGTCCAGTCATGGATGCCTCCGGATATGACCAGTTCTTCGCCGGAGGCCGCGTTTACCGTCAGATCCACATCCACTGTATCCGGGGACCATAACGATGAAAGTTTCAGTCCGGATATTCGGATATCATTATACCGCAACTCCTCTCCCCCGACATCCGCGGAAAAAATAAACTCTTTTCTTCCCCCGCGCCAATGGCATTTTGTATGCAGGTTTTCTGCTGAGACCTGGTTCAACGCGATATCGGTTGTCCGGATTTCCGCCTCCACATCCCAGGCATCGGCGGTGCCGGAAAAATCGGCCTCAACAGCGGCGCTTCCCGAAAGATCGGCTACCTGAAAATATTTTTGAATGAACGGCGCTGCTGCGCCAAGATCCGGAACATCTGCGGCAGCAACGCCGTGATAGAAAAGATCGCGCCATGAGCCGGCGCCGGAAGCCGTTATTTCCCCAATATCGCCAAGAACCGAAAATTTATCCACCCGGACCTGGTCTCCGGACCACGAAGCTTCGAGTTCTCCTCTGACAATATGGAAATCCATCACCGAAGAGGGCAGCATCCGGATATGGGCGTAGCCGCCGGCGTCGGCGATGTCAAGGTCGGCCGGCAATACAAATCCGGCCTGAAGCGATAAGCCGATGGCCGATTCAATATCATGCCGGGAAAACAAGGGCCCCGGATTTACGTCATGGGCGGTGACGGACAGATTAATGCGCTTTTCCTGATCCCGGGGGATGATTCCCTGAACCACAGCCCGGCCCTGTCCCCGGCCATAGGGTGTGTCCAGGCGTTGGATTTCCAGGCTGAGATCCGGGCCTTGGGCGGCGACGTGCAGGGAAGCCGCCGTGATGTCGTATCCGGCAATCCGTGACGGCTCCAGATCAACGGCGGCCGCGCCAAAAAAGCCGCTTTCACCCTGATATCGCCCGGCAACCCGCACTTTTGCGTTCAGGTTTCCGGCAAGACGTTTGAAAACAGGCAGGGGGACCACGGCCGGGTCGACGTCCGAAAGGCGGCCGGAAGCATCCAGGCTCACGTGCCGGCGGTCATCGATTCCCATGGTCCCCTCGCCCTGAAATCGGCTCTTTTCCAGTTGAAGGGCCGCGCGCCAGTCCAGATCCTCCAGTGTTCCGGCAAAATGAAGCTCGCCGGTGACCATGCCGGCATCACCAAACTCCAGTTGAACGGCCCGGCCCATTTCCGGAAGGGATAGGGCCTCAACCAAAAGGTGCATATCCATGAACGGCGATTCCTCAAACACCCTCAGCACGCCGTCAATGGTCACGCGGGATTTTTCGCCGACCAGCTTCACATTTACCAGATCAAGCCGGCCGGCATCCGGATCAAACCGGAGTCGACCGGCGCTGTCGGTGACAACAACATGCGGATTATCTATCGCAAACGCCAGATGCGACAGGCGAACCGATGTTTCCCTGCCGATGGTTACCGCGGCCCGGCAGGCCAGCGACACGGTATGCCGGATCTCTTCCTGGTGTTTGTCCCGGCGAATCAGGGTTCCCTTTGCATCGGTGATGACCATTTGGCGAATATCTATTGTAAAAAATCCGTTCCCGTTTCCGGGAGAATCCCGGTCCGGGGAAAACAGGTTTTCGACATTCCATTTGTTTTCAGGAGTCTTTGCAAGGTTTATTCTGGCACCGGAGATTTCCATGCTGGATATCCATATCTTCCCCGTCAGCAGCGGGATCAGGCGGAAGGAAACATTCATGCGGTCCATGGAAAGCAGGGGGGATTGCGTTGTTTCGGGACGCAGTTCCACATCGATGAATTCAAGGTCTCCCATGGGGTTTCCCCTGATTTCGGCGATCCGGAAGGTGGCGTCAACATTTTGTTCAATAGTTCGGATTATCAAACGCTTAAGTGACTGGAGGCCGGATTCGGTCTGCAGCCAGACAATAACGCCGATATGAAGCGCCGCCAGAATCGCCGCTATTCCGAGAACCCAGCGAAACCAACGGAATTTTTGACCGGTTTTGTTGTTTTCTTCCATGGACTGATGCCTGAGGGTTTGATCGATGTTAAAAATTTACCATTAAAACGCGTGCCCGATATTAAAATGAACGCCCCATCGATCCGTGTCAACATACGGCGCCAGGCCGGGAATCTTTGTCTCGCCGATTCTGGGTGGATTGAGCTTATACCCCACATCCAGTTGAAGGGGCCCCAGCAGCGTGTCATACCGCAATCCAATGCCGCAGGTGTAGCGAATTCTGGCCACATTCAGGCTATAGGACCGTTGATTCAGAACGCCCATATCCAGAAACGCCACCCCCTTAAAGTCCCTGTACAACGGATAACGCAGTTCAATATTGCCGTCAAGGGACGTCAAGGCGCCCACGCCGATGGCGTTGTCCTTGCCGTCCACCACGGGTAATTGCTGATAATCATATCCCCGCACGGACTTGCTGCCGCCCAGGAAAAGCCGTTTATTGATGGGAATATATTCCGTGTCCCGGATCTTTTCGATGCTTCGGATGCGGACCCGGCCGGCGATCACCATCTGCCAGGCAATCGGAAAATAAATTCGGGCATCCACCATCGGCTTCACGTAATCGATCTCCGAGGCGAGGTATTTCATCGCGTTTTCCACGGATAACAGCAGGCTTCCGCCAGATGTGGGGTGAAGATCATCGTCTAATGAATTATACCCGATATCCAGTCGAACCGCCGACACCCGGTAATCTTCTTCGTCAACGGCGTTGGGATCCGGTTCAAATCCGGTTTTAACGTCATCGAGCCGGTTGATTTCCAGATTGTAACCGATATTGGAATACCAGACCGGCCCGAGGCGCCGATTGACGTTGACCTCGGTGAAGACTTTTCTAAGGGTGTAAAAAACTTCGTTTTCCCGTTCAAGACCGGCTTCGGCGATCAGATCGTTTCGATGACCCATAAAAAAAGGAAGACGGTATTCTCCCTTGATGTTTTCCCGGATATCCGAACGCCTTGCCTGCATCCTCAGCCGGTCGGCGCGGCCTGTCAGATTGCGGTAGCTCCACGCGCCCTGAAGCCTTAAACGGTCCTCGGTTCCGTAGCCGATACCCACCCGGATACCATGCTGTTTTCTCGGCTGCACCCGGACGTGAATCGGCACGGTATTGGTCAACGGATCCAGCTCTCCCATGGTAATCAGGGCGCTGGCAAACACATTAAGGGAAAAAAGGTTCAACCGGCTTTCATCCAGTTTTTCCGTGTTATACTGTTCCCCCGGCCGAAACCGCAGGGCTCGCGCAATGATCCGGCGATAGACATAATCTTCATGGCCGGTAATATGAATCTCTCCAAAGTAGCAGCGGGGTCCGGGATCGATTTCATAGGTAATGTCAGCCTTCATGCGGTTGAGATCCACCACCGCGCTCCCCTGAATTCCGGCAAACGGATAGCCTTCTCTGCCCAGCATGTTTTTTATGACTTCTTTGGAATCTTCATACGCCTGCCGTTTGAATACGGCTTCGGGTTGAACAGGCAATCGTTCGGCCAGTTGGGGCGGGGCCACGGTTTCGATTTCGCACAGGCAATCAAGATCGATGCGGCCGATGGTGATGGGCTCACCTTCAAAAATCCTGAAAATCACGCGCGCATCCCGGATGACGTTTTCATCACGGGGCGCATCGTAACGGAGCAGTTCCAGGATCTCGTCCACATCGTAAACATACCGAAAAAACCGCAACAGATCCGCGGAGATGATTTCATACGTCACATTGGCCTGATAAAAACCCTGGTCCTGATAAAATTGCCGGATACGGATAGCGTCATCCTGGAGTTCCTGAGGACTTACCACCGGCTGGTTGGCCCAGAACTTCCAGGACGGCGGGGGCTTGACGGCCATGGCTTCGAGCAGCTCGTGTTTGTCTATCTGTTCGATGCCCCGGAACTCAAACGCCTGAATACGGAACCATTGCCCCTCGCCCTGAGCGTTCACACCCGGGGGAAGCATCAAACCGATCAGCATCAGAAGTCCGGCAAGCCGGATTTTCAAGGTTTTACGATGCGCCAACCAATGCCCTCCCAAGGATTGGATCAGACTTCGGTCAGCAGACCATTGAAAAAATCGTTCCCCTTGTCGTCAATCATCATAAACGCGGGGAAATCCCGGACCGTGATCTTGTAAACCGCCTCCATGCCAAGTTCCGGATAGTCCAGTACCTCCGACCGCCGGATACAGTCCCGCCCCAGCCGGGCCGCAGGGCCGCCGATGGACCCCAGGTAAAAGCCGCCGTAGGTTTTGCATGCCTCGGTGACCGTCCGGGACCGGTTCCCCTTGGCCAGCATCACCAGGGACCCTCCGTGTTTCTGGAACTCGGCCACATAGGTGTCCATGCGGCCGGCGGTGGTGGGACCAAAGGAGCCGGAGGCATACCCCTTCGGGGTTTTAGCCGGGCCGGCATAGTAGATGATATGATCCTTGACATAGGCGGGAAGAGTTCCCTCTTTTTTCAACCGCTCATACAGTCTGGCGTGGGCGATGTCCCGGGCCACCACGATATCGCCGTTGAGCAGCAGGCGGGTGGCCACCGGGTGCCGGCTCAGTTCCTCCCGGATCCGGTCCATGGGACGGTTCAGATCGATGCGCACGCCGGTCGCCGCCGCGTCCGCCCATGACGGCAGGAACCGGGAGGGATGTTCATCAAGCTGTTCCAGAAAAATGCCGTCGGCCGTGATTTTTCCCTTGATATGGCGGTCGGCGCTGCAGCTGATGCCCATGCCGATAGGGCATGACGCGCCGTGTCTCGGCATTCGGATCACCCGCACATCGTGGCAGAAATATTTTCCGCCGAACTGGGCTCCGATGCCGATGGTCCGCGATATTTCCAGGAGCCGTTTTTCCAGTTTTCGATCACGGAAGGCATGTCCCAGGGAATTTCCCGTGGTGGGAAGGCCGTCCAGATACCCGGCGGACAGAAGTTTGACGGTCTTGAGCACGGCTTCGGCCGATGTCCCGCCGATCACCACGGCCAGATGATAGGGCGGGCATCCGGCCGTGCCGATGGCCTTCATCTTTTGGGTTAAAAACGCCTCCAGAACCGGAGGATCAAGCACCGAACGGTTTTCCTGGAAAAGAAAGGTTTTATTGGCCGACCCTCCGCCCTTGGCGATAAAAAGAAATTCATAGGAAGCGCCGCTGGCGGCATAAAGTTCCACCTGGGCGGGCAGGTTGCAGCCGGTATTGACTTCCTCATACATGGACAGAGGCGCGAGCTGGGAATAACGGAGACAGTTTTTGGTATAAGCGTTGAACACGCCTTTGGCCAGGGCCGCCTCATCATTGTCGCCGGTCCATATGCCCTGCCCTTTTTTGCCGATGACAATGGCGGTTCCCGTGTCCTGGCACATGGGAAACACCTTTTCGGCGGAAATCGCGGCGTTTTTAAGCAGTTCCACGGCCACGAACCGGTCATTATCCGAACTTGCCGGATCATCGAGAATGGCGGCCAGCTGCTCAAGATGGGCGGTCCGGTAAAGAAAGGCCACATCCGTAAATGCCGCTTCAGCCAGCAGTTCCAGGCCCTGTTTCTCCACCCGGATGACCGGCTGACCGTCAAAGGCGCCGGTTCGCACATAAGAGCCGGTCAATTTGCGGTATGGCGTATCATCGGCTTCGGGCATGGGAAACATCGGCTGGAACTGAAATTTCGTCATCTTACGCCCCCCATTGATCATTCATTGATATTATCAAAGGCTCTTGCATGGGTCTTTAAAGCGCAGAAATCTCCGCACATGGTGCAGACGTCCGGTTTGTCGTTTCCTCCGCGGCCTTTTACCGTTCTTGCCTTTTGAGGATCAACGGACATGGAAAACATGGTCTCCCAGTCAAAAACGGCCCGGGCCGTGGTCATGGTCCGGTCCCGCTGCCAGGCCGAAGCAATCCCCTTTTCCAGGTCGCCGATATGAGCCGCGATTTTCGATGCGATCACGCCGTCATGAACGTCCGCCGTCGTGGGCAGTCCCAGGTGCTCGGCCGGGGTGACGTAACAGAGAAAATCAGCCCCGGCGGCCGCGGCAATGGCCCCGCCGATGGCGCCGGCAATATGATCATGCCCGGCGGCAATGTCCGTGGGCAGAGGGCCGAGCACGTAATAGGGAGCCGAGCCGCAGATCCGCTTCTGCATCGTCATGTCCGCGGCAATGCGGCTCAAGGGCACATGGCCCGGCCCTTCGATCATGACCTGGACCCCGGCGGCCCGGGCCCGCTGGGCCAGTTCGCCCAGGATGATCATCTCTGCCATCTGGGCCCGGTCATGGGCGTCGAAAATCGCGCCGGGCCGGAGCCCGTCGCCCAGCGACAAGGTCACATCGTGGGCCAGGCAGATCTCCAGCAGCCGGTCGTAGTGTTCATAAAGGGGATTTTCCGCCTTGTTGCGCACGATCCATTCGGCCAGCAGACTCCCGCCCCGGGAGACCATGCCCATAAGCCGGCCGCATTCCTTGAGCACGGCCACCGAGGATTTGGTGATGCCGCAATGGACGGTCACAAAATCCACCCCGATTCTGGCCTGGTGTTCGATCTCGGTGAAAATTTCCTCTTCGGTCACCTCCACGGCTTGCCGGCCTTCGCACAGCACCCGGCTCACGGCCTTGTAAATGGGAACCGTTCCCACCATGACCGGCGACCGGGCGATAACGGCTTTCATGATGTCGTCGAGATCGCCGCCCGTGGACAGGTCCATGACCGCGTCCGCGCCGGCGGCCACGGACACATCCAGTTTTTCCAGTTCTTCATCCATGTCGGCATGGCTCGGCGACGTGCCGATATTGGCGTTGACCTTGGTCAGCAGCCCCTTGCCGATTCCCCTGGCGTCAAAGGACCGGTGAATGTTTTTCGGAATCACGATTTCGCCGGCGGCCACGCCCGCGCGCAGGGTTTCGGGATCGAGCCCTTCATGGGCCGCGGCCTGTTCCATGGCCTCAGTAATTTTATGGTTTCTGGCGTCTTGAAGTTGCGTCATATTTTTTAAGGGATCAGGTTCGCCCTGATCCCCTTCCTCCTATGATAGGCGTTGGATTAATTCATCGGCGACTTTTTTTCCGGAAAGCAGCATTCCGCCGAAAATGGGTCCCATTCGCGGGCCGCCGAACACCGCGTTTGCCGCCATTCCCGCCACATAAAGACCGGGAAAAATTTCCTTCGTGTTTTCCAGCGTCAGGGTCTCGGCCCGCTCGGCCCACATGGATTTTTCGCCTTCAATCTTTCCGGTCGGCGTCAGCAGATCGCCGGGCACCTTGCGGGCCGTCACCTTGACCACCTCGGTGTCATGTCCGGTGGAATCCACCACAAACCGCGTCCGAACCGTCAGCGGGTCCACATGCAAACCGGCCATTTCCACCGGCGACCAGTTGATCACCAGTCCCTGGACTCCCTCGGGACGCATCATCACGTCTTCCACGCTCATGCAGTTAAACACCGCCAGCCCGGCCCGGACGGCCTCGGCCGCCAGGGAAGTCGTTGCCTCGATGGCATCGGCCGTATAGTAATCCTCCCGGTAGTGGACCGTGCGGACGCCGAAGGTCTCCAGAATGGGCAACGCGCTTTTCTGCACCACGATCTCGTTAAAGAGCATGCCGCCGCCCCACATGCCGCCGCCGATGCTTAATTTCCGTTCAAACAATACCACGTTCTTTCCGGCTTTGGCAAGAAAGTAACCCGCCACCAGCCCGGACGGCCCGCCGCCCACAATGGCGACATCCGTTTCCAGATGACTGGTGAGTTTCTGGTAATAGCGATCCACGATCGCCCGGGTGATAGTGACTTCATCTAGTGCCATGCTTTTTCCTCCTTGTAATTCCATTTCGTATTTAAGCGGAAACAAAACAAAAACGCCGCTTTCCCTGCAAAAGGAAAACGGCGTCTTCGGAAATGGCTTCCGGCGGCATCATTTCCCTTCGCAGGCATGATCCTGATCAGGTTCAAAGGGTTATCCGGGCCTCCGGATTCTCAGTCGCCAGGCGACACCCCGATGCACGAGCCGGATCAGCAAACCGATGATCCGGCCGTCTGGTTATGGTAAACCTGTCTTTTCTTATCGGATGCAAATGATTTTGGCAACCGGAAAAATCATCCGGAAAAGAATGCGTTTTCCGGTTTTTTTTTCCACGCGCATGGGGTACAACCTGGCATGAAAACATAAAAACCAGAAATTGACATACATGGCAAAAAAATGATTTCAAAACGATCCCACGATATCTCATCGTTTATCGTCATGGATGTGCTGGAAAAAGCCCATGACATGGAGCGCCGCGGCATTGACGTGATCCACCTGGAAGTGGGCGAGCCGGATTTCGACACGCCGGCGTGCGTCACCGAAGCGGCCGTGAAAGCCTTACGGGACGGCCACACCCACTATACCCACAGTCTGGGCATGATCGAGCTGCGGGAAGCCGTGTGCGAACATTATCACGCCGCATACGGGGTGTCGGTCCCGCCCGACCGGGTGGTCATCACCTCGGGAACGTCTCCGGCCATGCTGCTGGTTTTTTCCGCGCTCCTGGATCCCGGCGATGAAATCATCATTTCCGATCCCGGCTACGCCTGTTACGGCAATTTCATCCGATATGTCCAGGGCCGGCCCGTGACGGTTCCCGTATACGAGACCGAGGGATTCCAATACCGAACCGAGGCCATCCGGGAAAAACTATCGCCCCGGACAAAGGGGATCTTCATCAACTCCCCCTCCAATCCCACCGGCAACCTGCTTTCCGGTGAGCGGATCGCCAGGATCGCCGGGCTCCCGCACTATATTCTGTCGGATGAGATCTACCACGGCCTGGTCTATGAGGGACAGGCCCGTTCCATTCTGGAGTATACGGACCGGGCCTTTGTATTCAACGGGTTTTCCAAGCTGTATGCCATGACCGGCTACCGGCTCGGATACGTGATCGCGCCCAGAGAATTCATCCGGCCCATGCAGAAATTCCAGCAGAACTTTTTCATCTCCGCCAATGCCATGGCCCAGAAAGCCGGCATCGCGGCCCTGCGCCACGCCGGCCCGGACGTGGCCGCCATGAAAGAAATCTACAACCAGCGCCGCATCCGCATGAT
>CAZRES010000041.1:0-22054 GCA_964598885.1 uncultured Desulfobacteraceae bacterium
TTTGATAAAGCCCTTACCAAAACCCAGGTCAAAAAAATCCTCGATCACATCCGCACTTTCTGCGACAACCAAACATGGCCCCGGGGCGAGCTGAACCTGCCCCGGCCCTTGGTCACTACCAAAGCGTTTCCCGAAGATGAACTGGTTGTTTCCAGCACCATCAACACCCACGGGTTAAACCGTTATTCAAGTGAAATCATCTATGAGCAGCGCATCGGTCCGAGAAATCAAGTCGAGCTGATTGTCCCTCTGGAATGGGCCGAGCGCCGCACAATAGAGGAAACCGGAGCGACCCAATGGCAATCCAGTGTCGGCGATATCGGCATTGCCGTCAAACGGGTGCTCTATGCAAGCCTCGACACCGGGGCCATCGTTTCAGCCGGGGGCGAACTCTTTTTCCCCACCGGCGAAGAGGAACAGGGCTTTGGATCCGGTACCATGATTTTCGAGCCCTATGTCGCCTACGGCCAGATTCTGCCGGCCGACTGCTTTTTCCATTTGCAGGGCGGATTCGGGCTGCCCTTTGATGATGACCAAGCCAACGAGGAGGCATTCTGGCGGGGCACCTTCGGCACCTCACTATTTACGGGAAAATACGGGCGCGCCTGGTCACCGATGGTGGGCTTTTTGGGCTCAAGGGAGCTGGTCTCGGAAGGATCGACCCACTACGACGTGACCCCGCAGCTCCAGGTCACTCTGAATACCCGACAGAATGTCCGTCTCGGGGCAGGGGCCCGGATTCCGATAAATGACACAGATACGCGAGAAACGGAGTATATGCTTTATGTATTATGGGATTGGTTTGATGGTTCGGCGTTCGTCGGCTGGTAAACAGGTCATTGCCGCCGGCCTGGCTTTTATTGCCTTTTTGTTTGTGCTTTCAAATGCGGCAGCTGCCCGGAAAGTCGGTGGCTCTGGCACCGCCGACGCCGTGCCGCAATTGTTTGTAAACTCGGATAAATGCATGGCCTGCCACAACGGCCTTGTCACAAGGACCGGCCAGGATGTTTCCATCGGTTTTAACTGGCAGTCTTCCATGATGGCGCACGCCGCCAAAGACCCGTATTGGCAGGCATCGGTGCGGCGGGAAACACTGGCCCACCCGAATGCCAAAAAGGCGATTGAAGATGAGTGCTCGGCCTGCCACATGCCCATGGCCCGTTATCAGGCCAAGGCAGGCGGACAGAAAGGCCGGGTATTTGCGCATCTGCCGGTGCTGCCGGCGCGCACTCCCACCGGAGCAATGGCAGGAGACGGGGTCTCGTGCAGCATGTGTCACCAGATCCAGTCCGAAAAACTGGGCACTAAAGAAAGCTTTACCGCCGGTTTTGTGGTGGATGAAAAAACACCGCCGGGACAGCGGCCGATCTTCGGCCCGTATGAAGTTGATGCCGGCCGAAGCCGAATCATGCAGTCCGCCGCCCGGTTCGAACCACAAAAAGGCATGCATGTGCAGGATTCCGCCCTTTGCGGGTCGTGCCATACCTTATATACCCATACCCGTGGGCCGGACGGGGAGATTGTTGGCACCCTGCCGGAGCAGGTGCCTTATCTGGAGTGGCAGCATAGTGATTATTATAAAATCCAGAGTTGTCAGTCCTGTCACATGCCGCAACTGGAAAAACAGATGGCGATTACCGCTGTTCTGGATCAATCGCGGGACAATTTTTCCCGCCATGTTTTCCGGGGAGGCAATTTTTTCATGCCCAAAATTTTTAATCAATACCGGGCGGAGCTGGGGGTAACCGCGCTTCCTCAGGATCTGGCTCAGGCGGCACAGGAAACCAGCCGCAATTTGACCGCTGAATCCGCGCGTGTTATGATTACCCGCACGGAAATATCCGGCAGCCGCCTGCAAACCGAAGTGACATTGACAAATCTTGCCGGACACAAACTGCCCACCGCCTATCCATCCCGCAGGGCCTGGCTTCATCTAACGGTGAAAGACCGAAACGGACAGACGGTTTTTGAATCCGGCGCCTTAAAACCGGACGGCTCCATTGCCGGCAATATCAATGATTCAGACCCCACCCGGTATGAGCCCCATTACGAGCGAATCGAAGCGCAAGAGCAGGTGCAGATTTACGAAGCCATCATGGTGGATCCGAAAAATCGGGTAACCACCGGGCTTTTAAACGCCATTCGATTTATCAAGGACAATCGCATTCTGCCGAGTGGATTTGATAAAGCAACCGCTCAAAACGATATCGCCGTTCAGGGCAAGGCAGATGCGGATGCGGATTTTACCGGCGGCAAGGATACCATTCGCTATGTGGTCCCCGTCACGGCCGGCAGCGAACCGTTTAACATCCGGGCCGAACTCTGGTATCAGCCCATTGGATTTCGCTGGGCACAGAACCTGAAACAGCAGCAGGCCGCTGAGATTGATCGATTTGTCTCCTATTTCAATGCCCATGCCGGACAATCCGGCATCATTATGGCAAAGGATGTAAAATCCGTAAACTAGATCCGGCCATTTCTTTGCCGTATCCTTGCAATCCTGCCGGCGCTTCGAAAATGCGGAAGCAACAGCCGCCGTGCGTTCAAGGGATCTGACCCGGACCCACCGCCAACGCCTTTTTTCTTGGAACACTGCTTTCGGAAACCATAAGAGCCCGGCCTGTCAATCCGATTGAAATTCCCGTTTAAAAGGAGTATGCTGTTCCATAAGTCAAGTGGTAAGGAACGCAATCCTTTACTCAGGAGATTCCCCATGAGCGCGCAACCCGCTGAAAAAATTTCCCACCAGATCAAAGCGCCCCACGATTTGTCTCCCCGGATCCGGAGCCTTCGGGACTACTATTTCAAAGGCACCCAACGGACGTGGAACAACGCTTTTACGTCCTGGACCACCGGCACCCCCTGGGATGTCCAGTTTAACGAAATGACCTATTATATCGTGCCGGAAACCTACATGCTCATGCAGACCCTGCGCAGTTCCTACCGCCAGGCGGCCCGATCCGTGCCGGTTTCCGAAGATTTCTGGTCCAAACCGATCGTGGAGCGCCGGGCCTGGTTTATCCGGGAAGTCATGGCCCGTCACCTGCCCAAAGAAATACTGCCCGGAGACCTGATCGCCGGGGGTCGATTTAATATCCAGGCATCCATGTGTCTGACCGAAGCGGAGCAGAAGGAATTCGATCGTCTGACCATGGGAAAAACCGGGGCCAGAGCCGCGGTCAAATGGTTTCATGATCACGGATACGGCAATGCCGGGGCCACCTGCGGGCATTTGATCCCGGACCATCCCACGGCACTGACCCTGGGGTGGAAGGGGATTCATGCAGATCTCGAAGTCCGCTATGACAAGCTGACGGAAATCGAAAAAAAAGGCGAAAAAGGCGCCCAGTTGCGGGCCATGATGACATCGGCCGCCATGGCCCGGGACCTGGCCGCCGGCTATGCGGCCCTCTGCCGGAACCTGGCAGAATCGGAAGCGGACAAAATCCGGAAACAGGAGCTGGCCCAGATGGCCGCCCACCTGGATCGGGTCCCGTGGGAGCCCCCCGAAAACTTCTGGGAAGCGCTCCAGGCCCTCTGGATCAATCACATGTTGATCATGAGCGACGAGAATTATCCGGGGCCAGGGGTTTCCTTCGGCCGCATCGACCAGTACCTTTTTCCGTTCTGGGAATCTTCCCTTAAAAACGGCATGAACCGGGAATTCGGCAAGGAAATCCTCAAGTGCTTCTGGATTCACTGCAACACGGCCTATGACGCCATGATCCGCAACGGCTACCAGGGGATTACCTCCGGGTTCGGCCAGCTCATCACCCTGTCGGGTCTGGGAAAAGACGGCAAAGACATGACCAATGACCTGACCTGGGCCATGCTGGAGGTCATCGACGAGATGAGCCCCATCCTGGAGCCCAAGCCCAATATCCGGATGCACCGGAACACGCCGGATGCTCTGCTGGATAAAATGGTGGATATGATCGGCGACAGCCAGGGCGCGCCCTTTCTGATCAATTTCGATGAGCGCTCCATGGCCGGCATGCTCCGGGAAGCCGAAACCGCGGGTCTGAGCCGGCTGATCCATAAAGGCAATGTGCACGATTACGCGCCCGTTGGATGTCTGGAAAACACCATGGCCGGCAACGACCGGTCCGGCACCGTGGACTGCAACCTTAATCTGCTCAAGGCCGTGGAACTGGCCCTGACCGGGGGCCGGGACCTGGTGGCGTTCACCGATATCATCACCGGCAAGACCGAAAAAATCCGTCGGCACGGACCTGATACCGGTGATGCCGCCGCGTTTACTTCCTGGGACCAGTTCTGGGACGCTTATGCCACCCAGACCCCCTATATCATTAAAAAATGCGTGGATCTCTATGAGCGCTCCGAGGCTCTTCGGGCCCGGTATCTGCCCACGCCGTACCTGTCCTGTCTGGTGCGGGGATGCGTGGAAAACGCCAGAGACATCACCCAAGGCGGGTCCGAGATCCCCCTGGTCACTCTGGAGGCGGTTACCTTTGCCACCACGGTGGACTCCCTGCTGGCCGTCCAATATCTGGTGTTTGACGAAAAAAAATGCACCATGGCCGAGCTGATCGCGGCTCTGAAGGACAACTGGGACGGGCATGAAAAACTCCAGGCCATGGCCAGAAACAAGGCCCCCAAATACGGCCGGGACCATGACGAAGCCGATGCCATGGCCCTTGCCGTCATGGAGCTCTGGACCAAAGAGACCTGGAAACACAAGACCATATCCACGGGCCGGCAATTCCGGCCCGGCATGCTGAGCTGGAATTACTGGGCCGGGGACGGGTTTGTCATGGCCGCTTCCGCCGACGGCCGCAAAAAAGGGCAGTTTCTCTCCAATGCCATCTGTCCATCGGCCGGAGCCGACATCAACGGCCCCACGGCCAACGCCAATTCCGTGGGAAAGGCCCTGGGCGGAAAAGCCGCCGACGGCAGCGGCGACTGGGAGGATTATCTCAACAGCCTTCCCAATGGCGCCAGCCACACCATCACCTTTAATCCGTCCATGCTCAGGGACCCGGAGCACCGGGAAAAATTCAAGGCCTTCCTTCGGGGATACGCCCATAACGGCGGCACCTGCCTCCAGGTCAACATGCTGGATCCGGACATGCTCAAAGACGCCCAGGAGCACCCGGCCAACTACCGGCACCTGCTGGTGCGGATCACGGGTTATAACGCCTATTTCACGGCCATCGGCAAGGAACTGCAGAACGAAGTGATCGCTCGGTTGAGTCATCAGCGCTTTTAATATGCATGGTAGGAACGATTTGAAAATAAAAACTGGCGATTCGAACAATCAGCCGACGGGCATGATATTAGAGATCGTGCGCATGTCCACCGAAGACGGGCCGGGCATCCGGACCACGGTCTTTTTCAAGGGATGTGCTCTTAGGTGTACGTGGTGCCACAATCCCGAAAGCATCTCCCCAAGGCCTCAGCTCGTCTGGATGGCAAACCGGTGCATCGGCTGCCGTACCTGCCTGGCGGTGTGTCCGGAAAATGCCCTGGATCTGACCGAAGCCGGGATGACCATCGACCGGAACCGCTGCTCCGCCTGCGGAATCTGCGCCGACGAATGTCCGGGAACCGCCCTGGAAATGCTGGGGAAAGCCTGGACGGTGGAGTCTCTGGTCAACGAAGTGATCAAGGACCGGGCCTATTTTGAAACCTCAGGGGGCGGAGTGACCCTGTCCGGCGGGGATCCCGGTTTCCAGTCGGAATTTGCCGGCCGTCTGCTCAAGGCTCTGCGGGAAAAGGGACTTCACACGGCCGTTGATACCTGTGGATACTGCGCGCCCGAGGCCCTGGATCGGCTCCTGCCCTATGCGGCCATGGTCCTGTTCGATATAAAACTTATGGACCCCGACGCCCACAAACGGTTTACGGGCCATGCCAATGCCCGGATTTTAGAAAATCTGCGGCGAGTTGCCGATTATATGCGATCCCATCTGCATCCCCGCGAGCTCTGGATCCGGACCCCCATCATTCCCGGGGCCACGGCTTCGGCGGAAAATATTTCCGCCATCGGCAAGTGGATCGCCGCAAACATCGCTGACGTCGTAACCCGCTGGGACCTTTGCGCCTTCAACAATCTCTGCCGGGACAAATACCGGCGCCTGGATCTGCAATGGCCGTTTCATGATGCGCCCTTGCTGGACGCGTCCTTCATGGAGGATCTGGCGGAAACGGCCCGGCAGTCGGGTGTGAATCCAGACATTGTTTTCACCTCCGGCACCACCCGGCTGCAAACCGAATCACCCCAAAAGGAGACTGACAATGTATCCGCATAACACGTTTGACGCGACGACCATGGCGGCGTTTTCCCCTAATGAAAAAATCGCTCTGGTGGCATCGGTCAATGACCAGGGGTTCCCGCATATCACCCTGATCACGTCTCTTCGGGCCGCCGGACCCAGGCAGGTCACTCTGGGGGAATTCTGCAAAGGCACCAGCAAGGCCCATATCCGGAAAAATCCGAATATCGCCTTTCTGGTCATGACCATGGACCGCCGCCTGTGGCGGGGCCATGCCCGATGGACCCACGCCAGAGACGAAGGACCGGAATATCAATCCTACAACGATCTGCCCATGTTCCGCTACAATACCTATTTCGGCATCAATACCGTGCATTACCTGGATCTCGTGGATACCCGGGGACCCGACGGACTTCCCTTGCCCGCCATTATTGCCGCATCCCTGCTGACCAAACTCAGTAAAACCCAGTGGGCCACCGACTCATCCGACCGGATTTTAACGCCCTTTGCCGAAAACCTTTTTAACGCCCTGGATGCCGTAAAATTTATCGCCTATATCAAAGACGACGGGTTCCCGGAACTCATCCCCCTGCTTCAGTGCCAGGCTGCGGACAGCCGGCGCCTGGTCTTTTCATCGCTGGCATGGCAGACCGAGCTGAACAAAATCCCCGTCAGACAAACCGTGGCCGTGTTCGGCCTGACCCTGGGCATGGAGGATGTGTTGATCCGGGGCACGTTTACCGGATGGAAGCGTAAATGGGGCATCAGAGCCGGCGCCGTGGACATCGGGTGGGTCTATAATTCCATGCCCCCGGCCCACGGCCAGATTTACCCGCCCGTCCCCCTGCAACCGGTCACCGACTGGGCGGATTTTTAAGGAAGATGCCCATGGCCGATTGTTCCTGCTGCTGCGACCCGGAAGAAGCCGCTGTTCTGGAGCGCAAAACCCTCTGGATTCTGCTGATGATCAACGGGGGGATGTTTGTCGCCGAATTGGCCACCGGCTGGTGGGCCGAATCCGCGGCCCTGATCGCCGACGCCATTGACATGCTGGCTGACGCGTTCGTATACGTCATTGCTCTTTTTGCCGTGGGCAAATCCCGTCGGCTCCAGGCCAGCGCCGCCACCGCCAGCGGCATATTCCAGGTGGCCCTGGCCCTGGGCGTGCTGGCAGAAGTGGTGCGCCGGTTTATTTTCGGCAGTGATCCGGTGAGCCTGCTGATGATGGGGATGGGTGCAGTGGCCTTGATTGCAAACGTCTCCTGCCTGTTTTTGATCGCCAAACACCGGCACGGCGGGGTTCACATGAGGGCTTCCTGGATTTTTTCCGCCAACGACGTCATCGCCAATATCGGCGTCATTCTCTCCGGCGCATTGGTCATGCTCCTGGGCAACCGCCTTCCCGATCTTATCATCGGTGCCGTCATCTCCGCCGTGGTGCTGCGGGGCGGCATTTTGATCCTCAAAGATGCCGCCAGGGCGAAAAGGGAAATCTGAATAGCTAAAAATAGTGGGATTTGTCTGGTGAGGATGTTTACACTGGATCCGATTCCCCACTACTATCTCTGGCATCCCGTAATATACGCCGGACACGAGGGTTCAGATTTCCATTTCATGCGTCCGGTTCCGCCCGCACGGAAACAACGGTTTTTTCGGTGGCGTCGGTCACGGTGAAGCGATAACCGGAATCGACGATGGATTCACCGGGCTTGGGAATATGCTTGAGCTGGGCCAGCAACATGCCTCCGATGGTACGGTAGGATTCGGCCGGCAGATTAAGTCCCAGAACGTCGTTCACGTCCGATATGGAGAGCCGGGCATCCAGAAGATAGACGTCTTCTTCGATAACCTGAAAGGTGCGCTTGCGCTGATGATCGCGCCGCGGAATGCGGTATCCCATCTTCACCTCTCCCACTACCTGCTCCAATACGTCGTCCAGGGTCAACATGCCCATGGCTGATCCGTACTCGTCGACTACAATGGCGCTCCGGTCGCCGCGCTCGTAAAGAACGGGAAGCAAGTGGGCGAGATACTGCTGCGGGGCGGTAAAATATGCCGTGGACAGCATATCGGCGACGGAAACCGCTTTTGATGCGTTTTCGACCAAATCCCAGGGCGTCAACGAAACCACGCCGACGATGTTGGCGGTATTGCCTTCATAGACCGGAAGAGGGCTGAAACCGGTATCCTTGGCCAGTCGGAGAAGTTCGCCGGCCGGGGTTTCAATATCGCAAAGGATCAGGTCTTTGAGAGGGGTCATCACTTCCGCGGCCTGGATTCGTCCGAATCGAATGGCCCTGCGGATGCGACCGCGCTTGAAAGCAGCGATGGGCGACTGCCTCTCGGTCATCTCCAGAACGGCGCGCAATTGTTCGCGGGTCAAAAAGACGGTTTGGGCGGCTTTGCCCGATCCCAGCAGACGGATGGCCAGGCGGGCGACTCTTGAAAAAACAAAAATAATGGGAAAAAACAGCAGCGAGGCAAATTTGAGCGGGTAAACGATCACCGGCGCCACGGTTTCCGCTGTTTGCTGGTAGACACTCTTGGGCACGATTTCCCCGAGGATGAGAAGCAGCGGTGTAAAAACAAGGAAGGCGTATAAATCGCCGTTTTCACCAAAATACCGGGCCATCATCAACGTTCCAAGAATGGTCAGTCCTACCGTGGCCAGGTTGGTGCCCACGAGCGTGGTTGTCAGGAGCCGATCCGGGTTTTCAAACATCCGGAGCAGCAGTTTGGCGCCGCGATGCCCCATCCGGGCCTTGTGGCGCATGCGGATCTTGTCGACGCTCACCAGGGCGATCTCCGATCCTGAAAAAAACCCTTTTAGAACGAGCAGTATCAAAATGATGCCGAGCAGGGAAATAACGTTCATCACGCCTCTCTGTTTTCTTTTGTCATTGCTTTTGTCGCAGCATCGTCGGTGTTGACGTCGGACGCTGTCATTTCACTCAAATCACCGCTTTTTTCAACCCGGATGCGGGCAATGCGGTTGCCGTCCATCTCCAGAACCGTGATTTTAATATTTTCGACCACCACCGTATCCTTTGCCCCGGGCAACTTTCCCAAATGACGCAAGACCACTCCGCCGATGGTGGTCATGCGTTCATCTTCAATGCCGAAATTGGTCAAGGCTTCAAAATCCGTCAATTTCATATCACCGGATACCACAAAGACATTTTCGTCCTCCTTGGTGTAGCTTTTCGGATCGATGAAATCTCCGGCGATTTCCCCGAAGATGAAGCTCAATATGTCCTCCAAGGTGATAATGCCGGCCACGCCGCCGAATTCGTCGATAACCATGGCGGCGCGCTCATCCTCAAATTGAAAAAAATCGAGCGTCTCATCGATGGTTTTGGTCACCGGCACCTGCCGGCACGGACGAATCAATCCGGAGCCGGCCAGGGTATTTGATCGGTCATCCGATATTTCCAGGACATCTTCCATATGAAGAAAGCCGAGCACGTTGTCCCGGTTGCCTTCATAGACGGGCATGCGCAGCTTTTTAAACTCAACCAGAGATGCCATGCCCTGGGCAAGGGTCGCTCGGGCGTCGATAAAATGAATCTGGGTGCGGGGCGTCATGATATATTCGATGGCGATGTTGCCGGCATCAAGCAGATTGTAAATCAAAACCCGATCGGTGGCGCTCAGCAGGCCCTGTTCTTCGATCTCAACCACCAGGGACCTGAACTCGCTCATGCGCAGCAAGTGATCGGCATCCCGCTCGGCACCGACGATCCAGGTGGTGATCTGATCGGAGATTATACGAATGGCCCACCGGAAAGGAGTGATGATGCGCACCCAAAAGCTCAACGGGCCGCTGGTGATTTTCGTGCTCACCTGAACCGGATAGGTGACGGCAATGGTTTTGGGGGTGATTTCACCAAAAAGCAGCAACAACGGCACCATGACCACCAGACTGATCCACCCGGCGTCCGACGGTCCGTACAGGATGATCAGGAGGCCGGTCAAGTTGGCAGTGGCCGCAATATTAATCAGTTCGTTACCGCAAAGGATGGAGATGATCAGGCGCCGGGGCTGGCCGAGCAGGTCGTGAATCAGATCCGCCCGTGGGTGACGTTTGCGACGCAGTTGTTCCATGTCCACATCGGATAGCGAGAAAAGCGCGGTTTCGGCGCTGGAAAAAAAGGCGGAGCCAAAAAGCAGCGCCACCTGGAAAACCAGCCGCCATAGGATATCCGGGGCCATGAGCCGACTCGGATCAAACCCCAGGAAGAGAGTCAGTTGCTGCCAATAAATTGCGATATCCATCATTCGTCAATTCGCTGAACATCATGGTGGTCGATGCCTTCCCGTAAAGCACTCGATTGCTGCCGAGCCTCATCTGGTAAAAGCTTTCCGATATCCCGACAATCGATGTGCGGATATTTCTGGAATCGTATGGAATCACTCATGTTCCCTCCTTGCATATCAATGGCGACGAAATCCTCGTCACCAACGTCGTAGAAAAAACCGTTATTCAGGCTTGACGGATTCGTAGACCTCCAGGGTCTGCTCGGCAATGCGGCGCCAGGTGAATTGCTGCTCCACGCGTTTTTTAGCGTTATACCCCATGGTCGTGCGTTTTTGCGGGGCAGCCATCAACAAATTAATGGCCCGAGCCAGGTCGCCTGCGTAGCGCTGGGGATCCCTGGGCGAAGCATCCCGGGCGCCTGCGGGCTCGAACGGCACTAAAAGACCGGTTTCGCCGTGCTTCACCACTTCGGGGATACCGCCGACCGCGGCAGCCACCACCGGAGTTGCGCACGCCATGGCTTCCAGATTGATAATGCCGAAAGGTTCGTAAATGGAAGGGCACACAAAAACAGCGGCATGGCTATACAGTGCCGCCAGTCGGTCTTCAGGGACCATTTCATCGATCCAGACAATCTTGTTGTCCGTGCGCTGGCGGGCTGTTTTGACCCGTCGGGTCATTTCATCCGCAATTTTCGGCGTGTCGGGTGCGCCGGCGCACAATACGATCTGCATTCCCGTATCAAGCATAACCAAGGCGTCCAGCAAGTGCAAAATTCCCTTTTGATGCGTGACCCGGCCCACAAAAAGCACATAGGGCCGCGAGGGATCAATGCCGTATGCTTCGGGAATTTCCGGGCATTCAACGGGATGGAATCGATTCGGATCAATGCCGTTGTAGATGACGGAAACCCGCTGGGGATCAAGTCCGTAGAGTGCCATGATATCCTCTTTCATGGCCGAAGAGACGGCGATGATGCGATCTGCCTGCTGAAAAGCGGTTCGTTCCAGCCAGCACGTGGCGTGGTATCCGGCCCCGAGTTGATCGCGTTTCCAGGGACGGTGAGGCTCCAGCGAGTGAGCGGTGATCACCAGCGGCGCTTTGAGGATCGGTTTGAGAAGCAATCCGGCCAGGTAGGTATACCAGGTATGGCAATGGATCACATCCGCGGCCTCGGCGCCGCCGGTCATGAGCAGGTTGCGATATAAGGCGTCCAGCAACTTGGGATGTCGAAGGATTTTCAGATTGCTCCCGGCACCGGGCACAGGCGTCGCCCCGGCCGCCGGCGCGATTTCCGGATCGCCGAAAAACTGCACATGCAGATGGTGGCGCCAAGCTTTCAGGCCGACGAGTTCGCGGCAAAGATGCTCGACGTGAACCCCGGCGCCACCGTAGATATTGGGTGGATATTCATTGGTCAGAAGGAGAATGCGCATGCGCCCCCTTATTTTGTTGATTGTTCAATCCTCTGTATCCATGGCAAAAAAGACGATACCCAAGGGCGGCAACACCAGATTGAGCGACCAGTCATAGCCGTGAAAAGGAACCGGCGAAGCCTCCAGATGCCCTTGGCTGCCCTGGTTGCTGCCGCCGTAATGGCGGGCATCGCTGTTGAGACGTTCTTTCCACAGCCCGTCGGCCGGAATGCCGACGCGGTAGTTGTGCCGCGGAACCGGAGCGAAATTTAAAACCGCCACCACATGCCGACCGGTGGCGCTCTCGCGCCGCACCAGGCTGAGCGTGGAATGGGGCGCATCGTTGCAGTCGATCCAGGAAAACCCTTTGGGAGAGAAATCCTCGGCGTGCATGGCCGGCTCGCGACGGTAAAACTGATTCAGATCTTCGAGCCAGCGCTGCAGTTTGCGATGCTGCTCCTGATCGAGCAGGTGCCAATCCAGGCTGCGGTCATGAGACCACTCCTGCCACTGTCCGAATTCGGCGCCCATAAAAAGAAGTTTTTTCCCGGGCTGGGCATACATGTAGCCATACAGCAGACGCAGATTGGCCATCTTCTGCCAGTCATCACCGGGCATCTTGGCCAGCAGGGACCCCTTGCCGTGGACTACTTCGTCGTGAGAAAGCGGCAGCACGTAATTCTCATGAAACGCGTATACCATTCGAAATGTCAACTTGTTGTGGTGATAGCTGCGATAGATGGGATCGTGAGACATATATTGCAAGGTATCGTGCATCCAGCCCATATCCCATTTCAAATCAAAACCCAGACCCCCCAGGTACACCGGCCGGGACACCTGGGGCCATGCGGTAGATTCTTCTGCGATGGTCAGGGCTTCGGAGGACTCTTCATGTACGGCCTGGTTGAATCGTTGCAGAAATGAAATTGCCTCGAGGTTTTCCCGCCCGCCGTATTCGTTGGGGATCCATTCGCCGGCCTTGCGCGAATAATCCAGATAGAGCATGGATGCCACGGCGTCCACGCGGAATCCGTCCACGTTATATTTATCGAGCCAAAATATCGCGCTGCTGATCAAAAAACTGCGAACTTCGTGGCGGCCGTAATTGAAAATGTAGCTGTTCCAGTCGGGATGAAACCCTTTACGGGAATCTTCATGCTCGAACAGGTGGGTGCCGTCGAATCTGCCCAGGCCGTGCGGGTCGGATGGAAAATGCGACGGCACCCAATCGAGGATTACGCCGATACCGTTATGGTGCAGATAATCCACAAGATACATAAAATCCTGAGGCTCGCCATAGCGGCTGCTGGGGGAAAAATAGCCGAGACACTGGTAACCCCAACTGCCGTAGAACGGATGTTCCATCACCGGCAGGAATTCGACGTGCGTGAAACCCATTTGTTGTATGTAAGAAGCCAGTTTGGGGGCCAGTTCCCGCCAGTTGAGAATGCGGTTGTTTTCTTCCGGCACCCGCATCCAGGAGCCGGGGTGCATTTCGTAGATGGATATGGGCGCTTGCAGCGCATTGCTCGATTTTCGCTGCTCAGGCCAGGCATCCGCCTGCCAATCATAGTCAAGTCGCCATACAACCGAGGCGGTCTGAGGCGACAGTTCCGCATGAAAAGCGAAGGGATCGGCCTTGTCTTCGCTGAAACGTCCGTGGCCTGACCGGATGTGGTATTTATACACGGTCCCTTGGGTTAGACCGGGAATAAAACCCTGCCAGATGCCGGAACTGGAAACGGGGTACAAAGAGTGAGCATTTTTATCCCACCCATTAAACGATCCCATGACGTTTACCTGGTCGGCATTGGGCGCCCATATGGCGAAATAGACCCCTTCCTTTCCTTCGCGGGTCAACAGGTGGGCGCCCAGCTTTTCGTACAAGCGGAAATGGCTTCCCTCGTTAAACAGGTATAGATCGTCGTCGGTCAAAAGGGAGACATTCTCCCAAACCTTCTTTTCCTCCGCGGATTGAACTTTTGGAGCGATTTCATCGGTGGTCGTCATTATATCACCTCCGCGATTCGTCGATTCATTTATGCATTGATTCGGCGATGCCAAGACGCGCAGAGCGCATCCAATGAGCGCAACGCCGCATTTTTAGTTATCAGGCAACACATTGTCCATGATCTTCTGTCAACGCTGATCCGCTGCCAACAACTGCTCAATGCCCCGCAATGGGATGCCGACCCATTCGGGACGGTTGTTGATCTCGTAACCCAGCTCGTATACCGCTTTTTCCATAAGAAAGGCATCCAGCAATACCTTGATCTGTTCAGCAGTTTCCGGAAGGAATCCGCCGCCGGAGCTTTCGGCCAGATAGTGTTTCAAAAAAAGGGCGGCGACCCAATGGTACCAGTACTCGGCCCACTGCTCCATGGAGAGATTTTCCGGCTCTTTAAACAACCCCTTGGCCTTTTCATTCATCAACGCGCTGTGAGCGGCGTAATGGAACGACCGCAGCATGCCGGCCACATCGCGCAATGGCGACCGCTTGATTCTGCGTTCGCTGACCGGACGGGCCGGCTCTCCTTCAAAATCGATAATGACAAAATCCTTTCCGGTAAACAGCACCTGGCCTAAGTGATAATCGCCATGGCAGCGCGTTCGTTTCCCGATCAGCTTGGTGTTGACCATGGCCCGAAAAAGGGCGAGAATATCATCGCGCCGTTCGAAAACGCGTTCACCCGACGGACGGATCTCTTCGGGCAACCGGGACATGGCGCCCTTGAATTGCGCGAAGACGCGTCCGGTCAGTGCCCTCATGGATTGGTATAACGACCGTTGATACAGCTTGGAAAAGCGTTCCGGTGCAAAAGCGCTGTCTCGGCTGTCGGCAGCCAGCAACCGATGCATTTGACCCGTGCGTTGAGCCAGCAGCTGCACGGCGGCGGAGTAAAATCCCAAACGGGTGATCACGTTCTCGGGGGTCTCCAGAGCCGCAGACGCCAATACATTTGTGCTCGGCGGATCAGGAGCGATGGTTTCATGCAGTTCAAGGATATGTTCGAAATAACTCGACAAATGTTCAAGTGTATACTGCCAGGCATCGCCCTGATTATGCACGTAACCTTGCAATACGGCAACCGTGGCCGGCTCCTCTCCCCGGGCCCGATACTCCAGGGCGCCGAGCACCGGCGGCATATGGACAAAACCCTTGCGGGTCAGGTAGCGGCCGATTTCCAGATCCGGATTGATCCCCTCCTGTAAGCGGCGAAACAGTTTGAGGATCATTCGCGTCCCAAATACCACCGAGCTGTTGCTCTGTTCTGCCCCGATAAGGTGAATCTGCTCATCGGTTTCGGCGGCTTCGGCAACGGCCCTGAACGCCGGCGTAGTCATGGCGCTCAATCGCCCCCGATCCCCCTTCACCTGACCGCGGCGCTCGATCAGGCGCAGTAACGCGGCATTGGCGCCGGACGCCACCAAGCCGTCGACCAGAATGCTCTCCTGGCCGTCATCGGTGTTTCGCAGTCGTGCGATGCCGGCCCACGCATGTTTTTCCAGCACAACCTCGGCGCTTTCCGGAGACATAAGCGCCATGGACAGGGTGTAGGTCTCGGTCGTACCGTCGGCATATTGAAGCCCGACAAAGAGCAGCACCAGCGAGTACCCGCCTAGTTCAATGGGCAGTACTTCCCGCACGGATAAGGATTTGATGCCGCGCTGTTTGGCGCCGAACCAGCGCTGCATACCCAGGTATGCGCTAAGGCGCCGGATCAGACGTCGAGGCACATCTTTTTCAAACAGGATCTGCCAGGGCCGGCCGGTTTCAAACAGCGGCAATTCTTCCATCGGCGGTTGCTGTTCCGTGACGGCCTCCATGACGATCTGCTCCGAAGAAAGAAAAAACCAATAAAAGGAATGGGGTCCCAGTGTAAGCATATATGGCTCATCGGTAATGACGGGAAAGTGATTGTTGCCGAACACCTCCACCGGAATCCACTCTTTGTAGGCGGAAAGATTGAGGGAGGTGAATTGGACGAACCGTGAAAAATTGACCACCACAAGAATGTGCTCGTCCTCGAAATTGCGGATGAAGGCCAGGATCTTTTCGTTGTCCGGTTGCAGAAACGTAAGACCACCCCGGCTGAAGGCCTTAAAACGCCCGCGCAGCGTGATCAGCCGCCGCATCCACCACAACAGCGAGTGGCGATTGTTCTTCTGGGATTCCACGTTGACCACTTCGTAGTGATACTCCGGATCGATAATCAACGGCAGATACAGCCGGTGAGGATTGGCCTTGGAAAAGCCGGCGTTGCGATCCGGGCTCCACTGCATGGGTGTGCGTACCCCGTTACGGTCGCCCAGGTAGATATTGTCGCCCATGCCGATCTCATCGCCGTAATAAATGACCGGGGTGCCGGGTAACGAGAGAAGCAGTCCTTTCATCATTTCGATACGTCGGCGATGGTTTCCCATCAGCGGAGAAAGCCGCCGTCGGATGCCCAGATTGAGGCGCATGCGTGGATCGCGGGCATAGAAACGGTACAGATAGTCGCGCTCTTCGTCGGTCACCATTTCCAATGTGAGCTCATCATGGTTGCGAAGGAAAATGGCCCATTGGCAGGCCGGGGGTATTTCAGGTGTCTGTTCCAGAATATCCACGATAGGGTAGCGGTTTTCCATCTGCAGGGCCATGTAGAGCCGCGGCATGAGCGGAAAATGAAAATTCATATGGCATTCGTCGCCGTCCCCGAAATAGGCCACGGCATCTTCCGGCCACTGGTTGGCTTCGGCCAGCAGCATGCGCTCGGAATAGGTTTGATCCATGCGGTTGCGCAGATGTTTGAGAAAGGCGTGGGTTTCCGGAAGATTCTCACAGTTGGTGCCCTCCCGCTCGTACAAGTAGGGTACCGCATCCAACCGCAGCCCGTCCACGCCCATATCCAGCCAGAAAGCCAGCGCCTTGAACACGGCATCGTGGACTTTGGGATTGTCGAAATTCAAATCGGGCTGATGGGCGTAAAAACGATGCCAGAAGTAAGCTTCAGCCACCGGGTCCCAGGTCCAGTTGCTGGTTTCGTAATCCTGGAAGATAACGCGCGCCTCTTCGTACTTTTGGGGCGTGTCGCTCCAGACGTAGAAATCGCGCCATGCGCTTCCCGGTTTGGCGCGGCGGGCGCGTTGAAACCAGGGGTGCTGATCCGAGGTGTGATTGATCACCAGTTCCGTGATCACCCGCAGGCCCCGCTTGTGGGCTTCGCGCAAAAAAGCCTTGAAATCTCTGAGCGTGCCATAACTGGCATGGACGCCCTGAAGATCGGCGATATCGTATCCATCGTCGCGCAACGGAGAGGGATAAAACGGCAGCAACCATAAAGCGGTGACGCCCAGTTCTTGCAGATAGTCGAGCTTTTGCCGCAGCCCCTTGAAATCTCCCAGTCCGTCGCCGTCACTGTCGTAGAAGGTCTTGACATGCAGTTGATAAATGACCGCATCTTTATACCACAGCGGATTCTGGTCCTTTTTTTTCGGTTCAGGTGCTGCCATATCGGCTTCCTTGTGCTTCACATGAAATAGTCAAAGTCGTGTTCCGAGCGCATGCGCTTGCGGATGCGAAATATTTGGACCGGCATTACCTGTGGGTTCAGTTCGATATAATTGTCTTGGGTATGCCACAGGTAGCGGGCATCGCTGATCAAGTCATGCATCTGAAGCGGCTGATCAACGGGCAATCCCAGTTTATCGAGGGGCAGTTTCAACCAGCCCGAATGCGTATGGTGGGGATCCAGGTTGACCACAGTTAACACGATATTATTGAAATCGTCGGTGTATTTGCAGTAGGCGATGATCTCTTCCCGGTCCATGCTCAGAAAGAGCAGATTCCGGGTTTGCTGCAATGCCGGGTTCTCCCGGCGAATGCGGTTGATCCGTTTGATGACGCCTCTGATATGGCCCGACCGGTTCAGGTCCCATTGCCGGATCTGATATTTTTCAGAATTGAGATATTCTTCGCTGAATGGTTCTTTGGGCTCATTTTCGCACAGCTCGAATGCCGGACCGTAAATGCCGTAATTGGATGACAACGTGGCTGCCAGGGCCAGACGGATAATAAAGGCCGGCCGGCCGCCGAACTGGAGAAATTCCGGCAGTATGTCGGGGGTGTTGGGCCAGAAATTGGGCCAGAAGAACTCGGCGGCCACGGTCCCGGTCAACTCTTCCATATAGGCTTCGATCTCCCATTTCAAATTGCGCCAGGTAAAATAGGTGTAGGATTGGGTGAAACCACCTTTGGCCAGTCGATACATGGTTTTGGGTCTGGTGAAGGCTTCGGCCAGAAAAATGACCTCCGGGTGGCGCTTTTTGACCTGGGTGATCAGCCACTCCCAAAAACGCAGCGGCTTGGTATGCGGGTTGTCCACCCGGAAGATGCGCACGCCCTGATCGATCCAGAATCGAACAATTCCGATCAGCTCGTCACATAGAGCCTTATATTGATTCGATTCGAAATCGAACGGGTAGATATCTTCATATTTTTTGGGTGGATTTTCGGCATACTGAATGGAACCGTCGGGCCGTTTGTGGAACCATTCGGGATGTTCTTTGACGTAAGGATGATCGGGGCTGCACTGAAACGCCAGGTCCAGGGCGATCTCAATCTCATGTTTGCGGGCCTCGGCCAATAAACCCTTGAAATCATCCAGGGTTCCCAACTCAGGATGAACGCTGCGATGGCCGCCCTCTGCGGCGCCGATGGCCCAGGGGCTGCCCACGTCTTCCGGGGCGGCAGTGGGATGGTTGTTCTTTCCCTTGCGGTGAGTATGGCCAATGGGATGGATGGGCGGCAGATACAACACATCAAACCCCATCTCCGCGATGTCGGGAAGCCGCCGCATGCAATCGTCGAAGGTGCCGTGACGCCCTGGTTGGCCGGACGCGGAACGCGGAAACAGTTCATACCAGGCGCTGAAGCGCGACCTGAGCGGTTCCACGGATATCACCCGTGGTGGGCCGAAAACAGAGCGGTTGCTTCGATCCGGGTAGTGGCCCATCAGGCGTTTCAGATCAGGGTCACCGGCGACCTGCATTTTATCCAGGGTGCGTTCGTTCCCTGCCAGAAACCCGGCCTTGGCCGTCAGCCATTTGCGATCCTGCCCTTGGGCACGATTGGCGGCCGCTGTAATTAACTGCGATCCCTCGATCATCTCCAATTGGACATTCTGCCCGGCAGCAGATTTTTTTCCCACACCGCTGAGCCAGGTTTGAAATCGGTCAAGCCAGGCCTGAACCGTATATTCGTAGTGACCGGTCTCGGTGACCCGAAACACCGAATACCATTCATCGTTGTTAAGCAAAACCATGGGCTGAGATTGCCAGTCGCCCTCTCCCTGCTTGCGAAACATCAATTCTGCGGCCAACCGGTCGTGGCCGTCGACAAAAATATGAGCCGTGACCTGCACGGCGTCACCCACGGCCCGGCGAATGGGAAAACGACCGCCGTCGATTGCCGGCTGGACATTTTCAATGATGACGCGTTTAATATATCCTTCCATATCGACCTTTCCTTTTTTAGCTGTCGAGGTTTCAATTCGATCGATTTTAACCCCCACGGAAAAAATTGTTTATGGGGTATATCCCTGATTCACACGGCAGAAGGAAAGTAGGGGATGCTTTTTTTTGGATCGGTGACCGGGGCGATAAGATGGGCATTGAAAAAGCGGCGGCCGGTGAGGATTATCCGGCCCGCGTCGGCGGGGGAAGGCAGAAAAGGAGGTTACGGCCAATAGGGAGATCTATGCGGCATAGCAGGGCTGAATTCTTTCTATGAAATTCCCAAAAGGGATGCCGCGTTTTCATAAAAAAGGCGGCGTTCCAGTGCCTTGTCGGCCCGGCAGGCTTTCTGGATGATCCGGATGGCCGGCGGCCGGTTGCCGAAGGGCCAGTCCGAGGCAAACATCACCCGGTCCGGGCCGAGGGCCCGGATCAGTTCCCGCACGTGGCCGACGGCCTGAAACGAGGTGTCCACCATGACGTTTTTAAGCGGGCCCAGCAGCTCGATGACATCGCGGTATTGGAACAGCCCGGCATGACCGGCGATAAAGGCCACATCCGGAAACGCGGCAACCAGTTCCCGGGCGTACGCAATTTCGCCCAGGGCCGCCGCTTTCCTGGTTTGTTGTTCCGGCTCGATATAATAGGATGAAATTCCGCAGTGGAAAAGGATGGGCAGGCGATGGACGGAAAACGCCTCCACCGCCGCAAAGGTCCGCGCATCGGTCAAGGGTGTGCGCTGGATGATGGGATGCAGCTTCAGCCCTTTGGCCCCGGCCGCCACATCCGCGGCAAAGACGGCTTCCAGGTCATCGGCTGTTGAGCTTCTGGTAAAATCCACGCCGGTAAAGGGAACGATCCGGCCCTCTTTTTCCTTTGCCGTTTTCAGGTCCCCGAAGGTCAGGTACGGCGGCATGGGCATGCAGGCCGACCAGGTGATGCCGGCCTCATCCATGGAGCGTTGCATGTTGGAAAGGGTGGCGGTGGCATTTCGGGCGATGGAGGCCCGGGTGACCAGGTTGTAGGTCTTTTCATAGAGCCATGCGTCAAACCGGCGGGTAACCCCCGAATGGAGCAGGAATTCGGAAAAGGAGATCATGTCGAATCCAATCTGTTTCCGGATATTTCCCTGATAAATCAGGTTTCCGCCGCCGGGATTGAGGATGTCTCCCAGGTGGGTGTGGATGTCGATGATCATACCGTCTCCTGTCATTTATAATACAATCGGTCCTCAAGTTTCATGAACCCTCGCACCGCATGCCCCAGGCCGTAGGTGATCAGATCCGGCGGCCAGGGAAAAACCTTGCGGCCCACGAAAAACATTTCGGTGCGCTCGGTCTGCCGGCCGGTGATCAGCTCGGCGATGGTTCTGCCGTTGTAGGTGGTCAGCGATACCCCGTGACCGATGCAGCCCATGGAAAAAATGGCCTTTTTGTCATTTCCCAGATAGCCGATCACCGGCGTCATGTCCGTGGTGATGGAAACCGGACCGCCCCACTGGTGAGTAAAGCGCAGCCCCTCAAGTTGGGGGAAAACCTCGGTCACATGGGCTTTCAAGTGGGCAAAGGTTTGTTCGTTGAGGTCTTTGTTGAGATCCGCGCCGTATCCCAGGGAGACGTCCCCGCCGCCCATTACGATGCGGTTGTCCGCGGTGAGCCGGTAATAATGGATCAAGTCCCGGGCGTCTTCCACGCCGGCGCGGTTTTTCCAGCCGATGGCGTCATATTGTTCCGGGGTTAAGGGTTCGGACATGACAATATGGGTGAACGCCGGATATTGGAGTTTTTTCAACTCCGGGAACAGGACGGAATAGGCATTGGTGGCCAGCACCAGGTAGTCGCTTTCCAGTATCCCGTCGTCGGTCTTGACCACGAACCCGCCTCCGGTTTTGCGGCCGAAGCTATTGACCGGCGATTGTTCATAAATGACCGCTCCTTCGGCTTCGGCCAGTGTTTTCATGCCCCGGGCCAGCCGGGCCGGGTTGAGGATACCGCACCGGGGTTCGAACCATCCGAGTTTATAGAAATCGGTTTGAAATTCTTCGGCCAGCCGGGCCCGGTCCCAGCGCTCCACCCCTCCCAGACCCCATTTTTCCATGATCTTGAAATCATGCTCCACCCGCCGGACTTGGGCCGGGCTGGTGCCCACCAGCAGATAACCGCTTTTTTCATACTGGCATTCGATGTTGTTTTCCGTGATCACGTCGTGCAGGTAATCCACGGCCTTTTCCATGTAAATATGGGCCGCCCGGGCCTTGTGGTCGTTGAACCGGAATTTGGTGATGCCCTTGGTCAGGCCGAACAGGGTCATGGAAAACCCGCCGTTGCGGCCCGATGCGCCGTATCCGCACACATCGGACTCAATGACGCGCACATCGATTTCCGGGTTGAGCTGCTTGAGATGATATCCCACGGAAAGCCCGGTGTATCCGCCGCCGATCACGGCCACATCCGCGGTTTGGCGACCGGTGAGCGCCGGATTGGGGATAATGGCTTCGGGCAGGGATTCCAGCCACCAGCTTTTGGATCGGTAATCGGTCATGGGCGTCCTCCTCGAAATGTTTGCTGTTGACGGCGATTCGGCGAGATGATAATTAGTTGGTTGACCAATAAATTAGAAAATTCGGTACGGTTTGTCAATTTATTTTT
>CAZRES010000042.1:0-20210 GCA_964598885.1 uncultured Desulfobacteraceae bacterium
GTTCTGTTTGCCTGCTACACCCAGGAATTCGCCATTCAAGCCAAACATGCGGCGGAAATTTCCGGAGAAGCGATCCAGAACATCACTTTTGATCTGAGCAACGTCAACGTCATCATCGGTCTGTTCATCGGCGGGCTTCTTCCTTACCTGTTCGGCTCCATGGCCATGAGCGCGGTGGGCAAGGCCGGCGGCGCAGTGGTGGAGGAAGTCCGGCGTCAGTTCCGGGAAATCCCGGGCATCATGGAAGGCACGGCAAAACCCGATTACGGCGCATGCGTCGACCTGGTGACCAAGTTTGCTCTTAAGGAAATGATGATTCCGGCGCTTCTGCCCGTGGCGGCTCCCCTTCTGGTGGGCTTCCTGCTGGGCAAAGTCGCCCTGGGCGGTCTGCTGATCGGTTCCATTATTACCGGTCTGTTTGTGGCCATCTCCATGACCACCGGCGGCGCAGCCTGGGACAACGCGAAAAAATACATTGAGGACGGTTATTTCGGCGGCAAGGGCAGCGATGCTCACAAAGCCGCGGTCACCGGCGACACCGTCGGCGATCCCTACAAGGATACCGCCGGTCCGGCCATCAACCCCATGATCAAAATTTTAAACGTGGTGGCCTTGTTGATGGTGCCCTTTCTGCTTTAACCGCAGGAAAACATTACTAGTGGTTTTTTAAAAAAGGGGGCCGGTTCCGGTCCCCTTTTTTTATTGCTTTATATTTACAAAAATGTTAAGGTCTGTTTTTATGGATATAAAAAGGTAAAACCTTTTCAAGGATTTGGTTTCGTTCATTCCTTTTGGGACAACGTTATTTTTAAGCAACACGCGGAATTGGTGTATCACAATGGCAAAAAAAGCAATGGAAATTGAAAAAGTGGAAATCTCCAAAGAATTTCAGGTGGGGGATCTGGCCGTTTACCCGGCCCACGGTGTTGGACGCATTGAATCCATCGAATGCCGAACCATTAACGGAGACAAGCACGAATTTTATATCCTCAAGATTCTCGACAACAGTATGGTCATCATGATCCCCACCCGGAATGTGGCCTCGGTCGGCTTGCGGGATGTTATTGACAAGAAGGAAATTCCCCGGATTTTTTCCGTGCTCAAGAAAAAAAAGAACGATGGCTTTGACAATCAAACATGGAACCGGCGCTACAAGGAATACATGGATAAGATCAAGTCCGGCTCCCTTTATGATGTCGCCGATGTGTTCCGGGATCTGTTCGTGCTCAAACAGGTAAAGGACTTGAGTTTCGGCGAGCGGAAACTGCTGGATACGGCTCGGGGTCTGCTTCTGAAGGAGCTGTGCATGGCCCAGAACGCCGATGAGGAAACGGTCTGGGCTGAAATCGACGCGCTTTACAACAAGCCGCCGCAATAAGCGGCCTTATCTCACTCCCGCCCATGCCTGAACAGGCAAATGCTGTTTTTACCTATATCGTGGATGATGATGAGGGGGACGTTCGTTTAGACACGCTGATCAGCGTCGTTTTTCCCGATCTTTCCCGAACCCTGGCCGGGCGGTTTATCCGGGAAAATCTGATCCAGGTCAACGGCAGGAACCGAAAACCGGGTTACCGGGTGACCGCCGGAGAAACGGTGTCCGGATCCATTCCTCCGTTAATCACGCCGTCGCTCACTCCGGAAGCCATCCCCCTTGATATCCTCTATGAAGACGATGACCTGATTGTACTCAATAAGCCGCCGGGGCTGGTGGTGCACCCGGCGCCCGGTCATACCGGCGGCACCTTATGCAACGCTCTGTTGCACCGGTACCCGGAAATCAAGGGTGTGGGAGGAATTGAATCCCGATCCGGCATTGTTCACCGGCTGGATAAGGATACTTCGGGCGTCATGGCAGCCGCCAGGACCGAGCGGGCATACCGGGCGCTGGCCCGGCAATTCAAAAAGCGGTCCATCCGGAAAACCTATCTGGGCTTTGTTTACGGAAGACCGCCGGCAGAGGGAACCATTTCCCTTCCGGTGGGCCGTCATCCCGGGCATCGAAAAAAAATGACGACCCATGATCCATCCAATCCCCGGGACGCCGAAACCCGATGGCAGGTAACGGCGCAATGGAGCGATATCGCTTGTGCCACCTTTTTTATCGCCACCGGGCGCACCCATCAGATCCGGGTTCATTGCGCGGCCATTCATCATCCCATCGTCGGCGACACGCTTTACGGTCCCCGCCGGCCGGACCGCTGTTTTTTCATGACCTCGAAAACAGCCGCGCTGTTAGGCGCGGTTTCCCGGCATCTGCTTCATGCCCATCGTCTTTGTCTGGTTCACCCCGTCTTTGGGGAAACCTTGACCTTTGAAGCGCCGATGCCTCCGGATATGCGTGATTTTCAAAAAGAGCTGGATACCGGCGCATAAACAAGGCGCTACCCGTCCTTTAAATTCAGGCGGCATTTTTTCTCGACCGGGTCAAAGGTCATCACGATTTCCTGCCCCTTGTTCTTTATATCGCTTAATTGCCGATATTCCCGGGCAATGCGCTGATTAAACGCCGATCGGGTCTCATCGACGCCGGCGCCGTATGATTTGATTTTTTCCTGCTGAATGGACCAGAGATGATCCAGGGAATACTGGGAAGACCGCCCGGACGAATCGTTTCGTTGGGCAGCGGGCGGTGGTCCGTCAGACGAAGTGTCCGGGTCCGGTGTGCATGTTGTTTTGGCCCTGGACCCGGGTTCGGGCGACTGGCGCAGGCTGCTCCGGGCATTTTCCGCATTTTCCCACATCTGGCGCCAGGATTGCTGATAATAAAAAACCTTCCACTGGAGATTTTCCAGAAGGGTTTCCAGGTGGCGGTTGGAAACCGTGGGATCGATGCGGTACCGCTGAATTTTTTCAATCAGTTCCAGATGCCGGGGATGAGGATTTTTAGAGCGGTCCGCCAGATAATATCGAACTTTGCGGTCCACCACGCCGACTTCCACGGCGAGTCGACCAAGTTCCCTTTCAACGGCGGTCCGCCGGGACTGCATATCCTTTCCCGTAAAACTATCCGTCATGAAAGCACATCCTGTTGTTTCCCATGCGCCCCGTCGACATTTTTCCGGTACGCTGGCATTAAAATGACCCCAACACCGCTATACCATTCCCTGGAAGGCAAAAAATGCCAGGGAGAACAGCCCGGCGGTCACCAGCCCGATGGAGGTATCCTGAAGATATTTCGGTACCCGGGCCAGGAGGATGCGCTCCCGGACGCCGGCAAAAAGAATCAGGGCCAGGCCAAAACCGACCGCGTAAAAGAAGGATGCCACAAGGGACTGCATAAAATTGAATTCTTTATCGATATTGAGTACGCAGACACCCATGACCGCACAGTTGGTGGTGATCAGCGGCAGAAAGATCCCCAGGCCCGCATAAAGGGCCGGAATGCTTTTTTTAAGAAACATTTCCACGAACTGAACCAGTGAGGCAATGACCACGATAAACACAATGGTGCGCAAATAGACAAGATTATACGGCTCCAGAATAAACGAGTAGACCACCCAGGTAATGGTTCCCGCCAGGACCATTACGAAGATCACCGCCATGGACATGCCGACGGCGGTCTCCATTTTCTTGGACGTCCCCAGAAACGGGCAGTTGCCTAAAAACTGCGCCAGAAGGATATTATTGACGAAAATGGTTGCAATGATCAGTTCAAAATAGCCCATAACCTTCTCCTACTTTTTCCCCAACATATTTAATATGCAAAGCATCAGTCCGAGACAGACAAACGCCCCCGGCGCTTTTACCAGAAAGGCGAAGGGCTCGACGGACGGAAATAATGACAGAAAATTATAGGAAAAATCGCCCCACACGGTCAGCGTCCCTGCTCCGAAAATTTCCCGCAATGCGCCAAGGGCTCCAAGGGATAAGGTAAAACCAATGCCCATCCCCAGGCCGTCCACCGCGGAAAACGAAACCGTGTTCTTGTATGCAAAGGCCTCGGCCCGCCCCAGGACAATGCAGTTGACCACGATCAGCGGAATAAACACCCCCAGTTTCAAAAACAGCGGATAGGTATAGGCCTGCATGAGCAGTTCAACGATGATGACGAATGTTGCGATGACGATGATAAAACAGGCGATGCGGACCTTCGGAGGGATCACGTTGCGCAGAAGGGAAACCAGGATATTGGCGCATACCAGCACAAATGTCGTGGCAAGTCCCATGCCGATCCCGTTTTCCATGGTCGTGGTGACGCCGAGGGTGGGGCATAAGCCGAGCACCAGGCGAAACGGCGGGAGTTCCGTCCATAAGCCTTTTGAAAATTCCTGAACCAGGGTCTTGGCCATACTCTACTCCTAGAATTTTATCTGAACGCCTTGATTTCTTCCATGATTCGCGGTTTCATATCCTGATATTGCTCCAGTGCGTTATCCACGCCGCTGACCACCGCCCGGGAGGTAATGGTGGCGCCGGAAAGCGCATTGATCGGGCCCCCGTCATCGGCGATTCGGATGGTTTCCGTTGCGGGCAGACCCTCAAACTGTTCCGTGAACTTGGGATCGGTTTTGGCTCTGGCGCCCAGACCCGGCGTTTCACTGTGCGTGGTCACCGCCACACCGACGATTTTGTCCGTGTCAAGGTTCACCCCGATCATCAGGCCGACATCACCGCCGTATCCGCCCCTACCCGTTCCCTCGAACGCGACGGTATTGGCTTTGCCATCAAACTTTCCCACAAAAAATGTCTTTTCTGTTTCATCAACAGGAAGAGTGAAGCGGTCGGAGATGGGATCATTGGATGCCCCGGAAAGAATTTCTTTGATTGCCGGTCCTTTGACAAATTGCAGCTGCTGCATTTCAATCTGTTCGCTCGTGCCGTGTCGAACCGCGGCGAGCAGCCCCCCCGACAGCGCGGCCAGAACCGTCAAAACAACCACCATTTTGATCATCTCATTCATTTCAGGCAACCTTTTCAATGGCTTTGGGTCTGATTTTATCGATCAGCGGATTGATCATGTTGATCACCAGAATGGCAAAAATCACGCCGTCCACATGGACACCGACATTCCGGATCAGGATGGTAAGGCAGCCGCCCAGGGCGCCGTAAATGAGCATGGGGATAACGTTTACCGGCGACGAAGAATCCTCGGTAGCCAGCAGAAACGCCCCGATCAGGGTGTATCCCGTCAACAGATGAAATAATGGACCCGCATAACTTTCAGGATCAATTTTTTGAAAAATCAACGCCATGGCAACAATCCCGGCCAGAAAGGAAACCGAAATTTCCCATCGGATATACCCGCGGATCATCAGATAAATCCCGGCGACCAGCAGACCCAAACCAAATGTCGTTCCAATGCCGCCCACCTGCCGGCCCATGAGCAGGTCCGTCCAGGAAATGGAAGCCACGGCTTCAGCGCCAAAGGATTTGGCCAGCGTGAGCGGATACGCCACCGGTTCAAAATCAAACTGATAGTGAGCCAGCGCGGCGTTAAAATCGAGATGGACCGGCCAGGATACCAGCAGCATGGCCATGGCCACCGCCACCGGATGAAAGGGATTGGTCCCGATGCCGCCGAAAATCTGCTTGCCGATAACTACCGCGAGAAACGTTGCCAGCACCACCAGCCACCAGGCGACGACCGCCGGCATCAGCATGGCCGTCACCAGGCCGATGAGGGCCGCGTTGCCGTCACCAATGGAAACCGGGCGGCGCGAAATCAGATTGAACAAAAGTTCCCAGACCATTGCCGAGCCCACGGCCAGGGCCACGGCGCCCACAGCCGGCAGACCGTATAAATAAAACCCCGGCACCACGGCAAGCAGGGACGCGATGATGATATGGTAACTTTTCGCCGAAATCCGCCGGCCGTCATGGTAGAACGGCGCGTGGGAGACGGTTAATTTGACGGCACTATGCATGATCCACCTCCGCTGCCTTCATGCGATCAAGCGTATGCTTGGCCAGGGTGATATGCTGGAAAATCGGAATCCGGGACTCGCATACATAGGAACAAAAGCCGCAGTCAATACAGGCGTAAAGATCGTATTGGTCCGCCGCTTCCTCATACTGTTCGGCTTCTAAAAACCGAATCAGCAGGTTGACCGGGACATTGGTCGGACAGACCCGGACGCATTCGCCGCAATTGATGCACGGGGTATCCACCCGTTCCATCACCTGATTCCGGTCCTGCACGATAATGGTATCGGTATCGGCCGATACCGGATGCATGTCCGAATACACGGAAACTCCGGTCATGGGTCCGCCGAATATCACGCGGTCCCCTTCATTGAGCGTTTCCCCGAAGGCGGCCAAGACATCCTTCAACGGCGTGCCGATCACTACCGACGCCAGTCGTTTGCTGCCGTCTTTGGATACGAACAGCAGAATCTTTTCCAGGGGCAGTCGGCCGGTATTGTAGGCCGCGCCCAAAGCGGCGACGGATTCGGCGGTAAAAACGGCAAAATCGCCGGTCTTGTTTTGTGACCCGCGTTCATCACCGGCTTCTTCCCGGAAATGCCGGATGATCAACCGGGGATGAGCCGCCGGATACCGGGAATCAACGGTTTTGACAATGGCGCCCGACGTTCCCGCGGTCTGGACCAGATGAGGCGGCACCACCAGGACCACATCCAGAACGCCGGTGATTTTTCGAAGAATGTCGATTCCCGTTTTAATGGAGATGATGTTGTTTTTTACGAAATACTGATTGGTGACGCCGAAAAGATCGGCATCGGCGCCGATGACCAGAATAGCGCGAATCGTTTTGTCCGCATCGGAAAACGCGTCAAAATTCGGTTTTCCGGGAATGCCTTGCAGAAAATCTCTGGCGCTTTTAAGGGAGGGCGGCTTGCTGCTGTTTTTGAAATCCGCATCGGTTTCCTGGAGGCCTTCCTCATCGATCTTTATCTCAACAACGGTCTTTTTCCGGCCGGATATTCCGATAAACGGCGCTATGCGCGTAATCCGGCCGGCCCGGCCGGCCAGGGCATAACGGCCGCCGTCCCGGGTCAGGGCCAGCTTCTGCCCGCGCTTTACGCGGTCGCCGACATGGATTACGGCCTCGCTGATTTTTTCATAGGCCTGATCAATAAACAGGGTGAGGCTGTCGCGCGGCGATACAATCAGAGGTTCGCCCTTGATGTCATCGATGACGTCATATTCCAGTCTCGGCTTGACGATTCCAAAGAAGGACCGCTTCATCATATAAACCCTTAATCAAAACTTATGGATTAATAATAATGGGTTACGGCTTTATCCAATCCGTTGGCCCACCGGGAACATCCGCCTTAGTATCCATGACATGTATTGCAGTCATTCATGGTGGGGCCCGCGCCGAAATTTTCGTGGCAATTCATGCACTGGTCATGAAACGCTTCCGCCCGCTTGCGGGGAATATGACATCCGGCGCAATCATCGGCGTCGGGCATCAACCCCATCTCCTCGTGACAGCCGATGCACTGGCCGTGAAACGCCTGCATCCGGCCCGGCATATAATCATCGTCAATATCGCGCTGGTGGCAGTCGCCGCAGAGGGAAGCGCCTTGCGTGCCCATATGATGGCATTCCTCGCAATCGAAACCGAAATTCATACTGTGGGCATCATGGTCGAATCTGCCGCCTTCGCCCAGGGCCGGGACATAATCCCGATCGGCATGGTGGCATTCTCCGCAGGAAACCGGCGACCCGCTGAAATCATCATCGGCATGGTGGCAGTCGCTGCACGAAAGGCCATAAAGATCCATATGGGTTTGATGGTCAAACAGGACTTTCCCGGCAGCGGACGTAAACATCAGGCGAACCGGCGTCTCCGGCGGTTCCGCGGGCAGCGTGCTATAGAAAAGCACGCCGACAATCAGACAAACAACGGCAATCGCATAACCCAGTTTGGTTTCGTTCTTTGAAGTCATCCCGGCAGATTCCTTTCAGAGGCCCACGATACTTTTTAAGTAATCTAAAATAATATCAAGATGTTTACTATTCAAAGATTTCGCGCTTCAAGAAAAAACTCCTATTATTTACGAACCGGTTTGTCAAGGAAATATTCTGAAAATACGCAAGTACGACAACAGGCATACTGGACTAGAAAAAGGAAAAAAATTGGGGACAGCCACTGATTTTTTCGAAAAAGGAACCGGAGTAAATCTTCCGGGAATCAAGGGACAGCCACTGATTTCAGAAAGAAAAAACTTCAGAAATTAGTGGCTGTCCCCAATTTTAAGGGCTGTTCCCAATTGATTAATCGGCTTTTCGCCGCATAAAGGTGGGAATGTCGTAATTTTCGGCCGGATCGTCCTTGAGAGCGTAGGCGCCCATGACCCGCTTCATGACGCCGGGTTTCCGGCCGGCGGCCACGGACGGGGTTTCCTTGGCCTCTTCTTTTTTCCGGATAAAGGCCGGGCGGACCATCTCGTTTTCGAAATATTTGAGTTCATCCGGGGTGGGGTTGCGGACCACGCCCCGGGTGATCTCCTTGACCACTCCGGACTGGGGTTTGGCGGAAGCCATCTTGCCGTTGCCGATGCCGGTGGCGATCACGGTGACCCGCATTTCATCGCCCAGGGAATCGTCAATGGCGGTGCCCCAGATGATCTCCACATCGTCATTGCCGACTTCATTGTAAATCCGCTCGGACGCCTCGATGGTTTCTTCCATGGTCAAATCCGAACTGGCGGTGATATTCATCAGAACGCCCCGGGCGCCCGTGATGGAATTATCTTCTAACAAGGGATGGGAAATGGCCCGTTCGGCCGCTTCAAGAGCCCGGTTTTCGCCCGAGGACACGCCGATGCCCATAATCGCCATACCGGCTTTGGACATGGTGGCCTTGACGTCGGCAAAATCCAGGTTGATCAGACCCGGCCTCACGATCAGATCGGTGATGCCTTTGACCGAATGATGGAGGATTTCATCGGCCCGCTTGAACATATCGGTGAGCAGGGCTTTTTTGGACGCCAGCCCCCGAAGCCGGTCATTGGGAATGATGATCACCGTGTCGGCCACTTCCTGGAGCCGGGCGATCCCTTCTTCCGCCTGTTTGGCCCGCTTTCTGGCCTCAAACGAAAACGGCTTGGTCACCACCGCCACGGTCAGGGCCCCCAGCTCCTTGCAGATTTCCGCGATCACCGGAGCCGCGCCCGTTCCGGTGCCGCCGCCAAGTCCCGCGGCAATAAACACCATATGGGCGTCAGCCAGGGCTTCCCGGATGAGATCGACGGATTCTAAGGCCGCTTCCCTGCCGATATTGGGGTCCGCGCCCGCGCCCAGGCCTTCCCCGAGCTGGATCTTAAAGTGGGCCCGGGAACACTCCAGGGACTGGGCGTCGGTATTGGCCACAAAAAACTGGGCCCCTTGCAGATCCAGATGAATCATGTTGTTGACCGCGTTGCAGCCGCCGCCGCCCACGCCGATAACCTTGATCCGTGCCGGACTTTGTGTTTCAACTAATTGAAAGCTCATTTCCCACCTCCTTGGTTTGCTATGTGTTGGTGTTTTCCCTTGTTATTCCAATTATATGATTTCCCGGAACCATGACCGCATCCGCTTCATGATCCGGTTGAAAATATTGGCATCCCGGATCCGGAATTTCTTTTTATCCTGATTCCGGGCCCCGTAAAGCACCAGGCCGACGCCGGTGGCGTACATGGGATTGTTGACCACATCCACCAGCCCGGAAATGCCGTGAGGGCTGCCGATGCGGACCGGCAGCTCGAATACCGATTCGGCGATCTCCGTGGTCCCTTCCAGCAATGCCGCGCCGCCGGTAAGGATAATCCCGGACGAGACGGAATTTTTCATATCCGCCCGGTAAATCTCCCGTTTGACCAGGGTAAAAATTTCTTCCACCCGGGGCTCTAAAATTTCGGCCAGAATCTGCCGGGGCAGCCGTCGGCTCCCACGGCCGGAAATATCAGAGATTTCAATGGTTTCATCATTTTTTACCCGATCCGGCAGGCAGGTGCCGAAGGAAAGTTTGATCCGCTCGGCTTCGGTCATGGGGGTTCGCAGCCCGATGGAAATATCATTGGTCATGTTGTTGCCGCCGATGGCCAGCACAAAGGTATGCCGGATGTTGTTGCCGGCAAAAATCGCCAGATCCGTGGTGCCGCCGCCGATGTCGATCAGGCCGGTCCCCACCTCTTTTTCCTCTTTGATCATGACCGCCTCGCTGGAGGCAATGGGCTCTAAAATGATATCGCAGACATCAAGTCCCGCGTTGTTCGCGCACTTGACAATATTCTGGGCCGATGTCACGGCCCCGGTGACGATATGAATTTTGGCCTCCAGCCGGACCCCGGCCATGCCCACCGGATTGCTGATGCCCGGCTCGCCGTCCACGATGAATTCCTGGGGAAGCACATGGATCACCTCCCGGTCCATGGGAATGGCCACGGCCCGGGCCGCCTCGATCACCCGGTCCACATCCGCCTGGGTGACCTCGTCGCCCTTGATGGCGATAATGCCGTTGCTGTTGAAACCGGTGATGTGCCCGCCGGCGATACCGGCGTACACGGACGAAATTTCGCATCCGGCCATCATCTCGGCTTCCTCAACGGCCTTTTTAATGGAATCCACCGTGGCTTCCATGTTGACCACCACCCCTTTGCGCAGCCCCACCGACGGATGGCTTCCGATTCCGATAATATTGCAGTTTTTTCCGTCGGTCTCGGCGACAATGGTACAGATTTTGGTGGTGCCGATATCCAGCCCGACAATGATCTCCTCGCGATGCTTCACATCAAACCTCCTTTTCTGCCTTTCGGGCCGGTTGCCAGGGCCGCGGATTCAGATCCATCCGCCCTGTTTTGGGCCACAATAAAATTCGGGCTTTGCAGATCCAGATCGGATATGGCCGGAATCCCGTCGGCGTGTTGGATATACGATAAAATCGCAGCGGCCCGTTTTTCCTTTAGATGATAATTTCCGTATCCGATCCGCATGGCGGGAACCGGCCCGTCCAGGCGCAGGGTCAGGCCGATGTCCCGATCCACCTGGATTTCCCGGATGGTGTTTCCGGCAAACCGGCCGGCCTGGGAAGGACCGGTGGCCAGAATTTCCATGACCGCTGAAAATATCCGTGCGTCCGGCGCGTTTCCCGGACGCCAGTCCGCGTATTCCACTCCGGTGATCACCGGCAGGGCGGCGGATTCCGCGTCCGTGGCCTCCTTGAAAAACTCGCCGCTTTCATTGAGCACAAAACGACGCCCCAGATCGATCACCGCCAGGGGCCGATGCTCCCGTACGCGCATCCGGATTTTTTTTGCCGGATCCCGATAGACTTCGGCCTGGGCGATCCATGGATGGACTTCGAGTTTTTCCCTGACCAGGGCCAGGTTCACGGCAAAAATATTGACCCCTTCGTCAATGCCGGATGCCGTAAAAATCTCCTGACGGGTCAGCATGTGTCCGCCTTCGATGATAATTTCTTCCGCCTTGAAATAATCGCACTGGGTCACCAGATCATGGCAGACAATAAACATCAGACCCATGCCGGCGGTCATGGTGGTGCCGATCACGGTTTTGATTGCCAGGCTGATACCGGCCCGGACGGAACTCAGGGGCCGGCGCGCCTGGCCTTTTCGTCTGTTTTTGCGTACCCGTTGAACCATTGCTTATTCTCCCAGAATTCGGACTTCCGGGACCAGGGTCACGCCGAATTGCCGGTACACGGCTTCCTGAATTTTCTCCGAAAGCCGGATAATATCGGCAGCCGAGGCCTTTTCCCGGTTGACAATAAAATTGGCATGTTTTTCCGATACCGCGGCCCCGCCCACACAAACTCCCTTCAAGCCCGCGTCTTCAATAAGTTTTCCGGCCCCGTCGCCGGACGGCGGGTTCCGGAAAAAGCACCCCGCGCTGGGCCGATCCCAGGGCTGGGAAGCACGGCGGTATTTCATGAAGTCTTCTGCTTCAGCCGTTAAAAATTCCCGGTCTCCCGGCGTCAATTGGAGCACACCGGACAACACCACCGGATGTTCCGATTCCCGACCGCGATCCGAAGATGCATCCGGCACCGGGGCCTCGGTTTCTTCCAGCTCTTTTGTCCCCCCCGGCTCTTCCGGCGACGGCGCGCCTTCATCCCACGAAAACGACAAACAACGATAGGACCAGGCCAGGGCCTCGGACCCGAAATGCTTCATCTGTGCGTCGGCGGTCATGACGCGCACCCCGCGCACCACCTGCTCCATGCTGCCGCCGGCAGCCCCGGCGTTCATCAAAATGGCCCCGCCCACCGACCCGGGAATGCCCAGGGCGAAATTCAATCCCGCCAGCCCGTTTTCAATGGCATAGCGGCAACACGCGTTGAGCCGGGTACCGGCCCGCACCGTCAGCAAAACGGTGGTTTCGTCCGGATCATTTCGGGAAATCCCCGCAAATCCGCCGGCAAGCGCCATCACCATTCCCCGGATTCCCCGGTCCCGCACCACAATATTGCTGCCGCTGCCGATGACCACGCATGGCATGTCCAGGCGTGCGGCCGTGGTGCTCAAAAACGCGATCTCGTCTTCATTTTCCGGCATAACCAGCACATCCGCCGGACCGCCCACCCGAAAGGTGGTATGGCCGGCCATGGGTTCATCAAATTTCACCCGAGGGCCGAACCGGTCGGTCAGTTGGTGTTTGATTTTTTCCGGAATCTGATGGGTCATAAAAGCACCCGTTTTTCCAGCAGTCTTTGTCCGGCTTTCCAGACATCGCCGGCTCCCAGGGTCAGCAGGATATCCCCGCTGGTGAGCATTTCTGCGGCGCCGGCCACGGCCGCGTCCATGTCGTGGAAATAATGGACATCCTTGTGGCCGTACTTCCTGATGCCCGCGTGCAGGGCCGGCGTATCGATCCCTTCAATGGCCGCTTCCCCGGCGCTGTACACGGGAAGCAGCAGCAGCACGTCGGATTCATAAAAAGCCCGGGTGAAGTCATTAAACAAATCCCGGGTCCGGGTATACCGATGGGGCTGAAACAGGACCACCAAACGCCTGCCGGGCCAGCTTTTCCGCACGGCCTCGAGGGTGGTCCGGATTTCCGTGGGATGATGACCGTAATCATCCACGATTTTAATCCCCGCCGCATCGCCTTTGATTTCCATTCGCCGATGGACGCCTTCAATGGTTTCCAGGGCCGCCTTGATCCGTTCAAAGGGAATGGCCAGTTCAAAACCCACGGCAATGGCGGCCAGGGCATTGGAAATATTGTGAATGCCCGGAAGATTCAGCAGGATGTCGCCCACCGCCGTTTCCTTGCGATAAACCTGGAACCGGCTTTTTTCCCCTTCAAACCGGATGTGCCGGGCCTGCACATCGGCCTGAGGATTTAAGCCATAGGTCATAAACCGTTTCTTGATGGCCGGAATAATGTCCTGGATGGGCGCGTTGTCCAGACAGAGCACGGTCAGACCGTAAAACGGCACCCGGTCGATAAAATCCAGGAACACCGACTTGATGACATCCATATCTTTGTAAAAATCGAGATGTTCCAGATCGATATTGGTCACCACCGCGATGGTGGGCGACATTTTTAAAAACGAGCCGTCGCTTTCATCGGCCTCGGCCACGATATAATCCCCCTGCCCCAACACGGCGTTGGTATTGAGACTTTTGAGCTTGCCGCCGATCACCACCGTGGGATCAAGCCCGCCGGCCCCCAGAATGGCGGCCAGCAGCGAGGTGGTGGTGGTCTTTCCGTGGGCTCCGGCCACGGCGATGCTGTATTTCAGGCGCATCAGTTCCGCCAGCATCTCGGCCCTGGGAATCACGGGGATGGACTGGGAAAGCGCCGCCCGGACCTCCACATTGTCGGGCTTTACCGCCGATGAGATCACCACCACGTCCGCGCCGGTCACCTGATCGGCCGAATGCCCCGTATATATGGTCCCCCCGAGTTTTTTCAGCCGGTCGGTGACCTCCGAGGCGACTTTGTCGGAACCCGACACCCGGTATCCCAGATTGAGCAGCAGCTCGGCAATTCCGCTCATGCCGATGCCGCCGATGCCGACAAAATAGATATGATACGGTTTTCGATACATCAGGCGATCATCCGTTCGATATCATCCACAATGATTTTTGCCGCGTCCGGTCTGCCGAATCCCTGCATGGCGTCTTTCATGGCCGCAAGGACCGCCGGATGCTGTTGATAAAATACGATTTTTTCCGCCAGATCCCCGGCGTCAAGGTCTTTTTCCAGGATCATTTCCGAGGCCCCGGCATCTGTCAGATGAGCGGCATTATGCCGCTGGTGATCATCGGCGGCATGGGGAAACGGCACAAAAACAGCGGGTTTTCCGGCCACGGCGATTTCCGCCACGGTGGTGGCCCCGGCCCGGCAGATCACCAGGTCGGCCTGGTGGTAAAGCGGGGCCATGTCCTCGAAAAACGGAGCTGTCAGAGCGGGAACTTTTTTTTCCGCGTAAGCGGTTTTCACCGCTTCCATATCCTGCTGTCCGGTCTGGTGAATAAAATAAAATCCTTTTGCCTCCGCTTTTTTCGCCAGATGATCCAGGGCGCCGATCACGGCCATATTGATGCCGTGCGCCCCCTGGCTGCCTCCGAGGATCAAAACGGTAAATCGATCCGCCGGCTGGTCGGAAAAACCTTCCGCCTGCGGGTCCGGGACCCCCGGTGTTTCCGCGGTCGTCCCATCATTGCGGGATATCAGGGCCTCGCGGATCCGGCGGCGGACCGGGTTGCCGGCAACCACCTGCTTTTCCGGTTTCATGTTTTCAAATGTGTCGGAAAACGCCACATAGACCCGCCGGGCAAATCGCGATAAGATCCGGTTGGTCATTCCCGGCAGCCGGTTCTGCTCGCAGATCACCCTTTCATAGCGAAGCATCCATGCGGCCAGCACCACGGGACCGGCGGAATAGCCGCCCATGCCGATCACCACGTCCGGCCGGACTCTTCGCAGCAGAGCGCCCGCGGCAAACAGGCTTACGGGAAGTTTCAAAGAGGATGCTAATTTGGCCATCGCGCCTTTTCCCTTGATTCCTTCCACGGCAAGTCGACAGATAGCAAAACCGGTGCCCGCCAGCACCCGCTCTTCCAGGGGTCGTCCCGAGGACACAAACACGATGCGGCAGGCGGAATTTCGCCGGACCAGCTCTTCGGCCAGGGCGATCCCGGGAAACAGATGCCCGCCCGTACCGCCGCCGGCGATAACCGCGCTGCGGATCCCGCGGGGTTGTCTTTTATCGGCTATTTCCGTCCGGATGCCCATATGTTCATCAATATCCCGATAAATGCCAGATTCATAATCAATGAGGTCCCGCCGTAGCTTAAAAACGGCAGCGTAAGGCCCTTGGTGGGCAGCAGGCTCAACGTAACCGCCATATTCAGAGCAGCCTGAAGAGAAATGGAAACCGTCAGTCCCAGGGCCAACAGAGCCGCGAAGCATTCCCGCTGGGCCCGGGCGATAAAAACCCCCCGCCACAACACCACCAGAAAAAGCGCCAGGATCACCAGGACCCAGAAAAGCCCGCCTTCCTCGCCGATAATGGAAAAAATGAAATCCGTATGCGCCGCCGGCAGATAAAACAGTTTCTGATACCCCTGGCCGAAGCCTTTGCCGAACAGACCGCCGGAGCCGAAGGCCATCATGGAATGGACGATCTGGTATCCCTTATCTAAGGGATCGCTCCAGGGATCAAAAAGGATTCGGACCCGGTCCAGCCGATACGGCGACATAATGATCAGCAGCAGCGCCACCGGCAGAATCGGCGCCAGGGCCGAACCCAGATGAAGCACCCGGACCCGGCCGGCATACATGATCACCCAGGCCAGCATCCAGAAAATGGCGAACGAGCCGAAATCCGGCTGAAGAATCAGCAGCCCGGTGACCAGTAACAGCACCAGCACATGGGGGACAAACCCGATGGAGGCCATCTCGATCTGGTCCTGTTTTTTGGCCAGGGAATAGGCCATAAACACAATCAGGGAAAAACGGGCCACTTCCACGGGCTGAAACCGGAGCCCGCCGATACTCAGCCACCGGGTGGCCCCGCCGGCCGTATGGCCCATGCCCTGGAAGAAAACCGCCACGAGCAGACCCACCGCCGCCAGAAGCAGGCCGTAGGGAACCCAGCGATACACGCGAAACGGAATGTAGCGGCAGACCAGCATGGCCCCCAGCCCGCCCAGGGCGAACACCAGGTGCCGGTGGAAAAAATAATACTCATTATTATAGGATTTCAGGGCGATTTCGCTGCTGGCGCTGTAGACCATGATCACGCCGATACAGGTCAGCATCAGCGCGGGAATCAACAAAACATAATCAAAGGCGAGCCTGTCGGTTTTGGTGTTTGGGTCTTTTCGCGTCATGCCGCCCCCCGCTTTATTTCACCCACGGCCCGGGAAAAATCATTCCCCCGCTGGGCGTAGCTCTCATACATGTCAAAACTCGAACACGCCGGGGACAGCAGAACCGTGTCCCCGGGACGGGCCGCGGCCGCGGCGGACCAGACCGCCTGATCCATGGTCCGGGCTTTTGTGACCGGCGCCGCATCCCCCAGAACCGCGGCAATGGCTCCCGCCGCTTCGCCCATCACCACCAGATGCCGCACCCGGCCGGCAAACCGGCTTTTCAGCGGCAGATACGCACCGCCTTTGTCCCGGCCGCCCATGATGAGCACCACGGGAGTGTCAAAGGCTTCCAGGGCCCGGGCCACGGCATCCACGTTGGTGGCCTTGGAATCATCCACAAAGACGATTCCGTTAACCGTATCCACATACTGGACCCGGTGGGCCAGTCCTGTGAAATTCTCCGCGGCCGCCGCCACTCCCTCCCGGCTCCCGCCGGCGGCAACAGCGGCCAGACCGGCGGCGCAGACATTTTCCAGATTGTGCCGGCCCATGAGCCGGATGACGTCCCGGGCAACCGAAAACCGGCCGGTCTCGGGCGCATCAAACCAGACCTCCTCATCGGTGATCCATGCCCGGGCATCGGCCCGTTCTCCCATAATGCGATGATTGGCTTCCACGCCATAAACAAAACCCAGGGGCTGGTCATGGGCAAACGCGTCGCAATGCCGCTCAAATTCCCGCCGCACCCGGGGATCGGCCATGTTGACCACGGCCGTGTCGCCTTCCCGCTGGTTCATAAAAATGCGTCCCTTGGACCGGGCATAGGCGTCCATATCCGCATACCGGTCCAGATGATCGTCGGTGATATTGAGCAGCACCGATACTTTGGGCCGGAAGTCCGCGATGGTGTCGAGCTGAAAGCTGCTGATTTCGGCGGCGATCCAATCCGCGGGTTCCGGCTGATTCATATACGCGATCAACGGCGTTCCGATATTGCCGCCCACAAACACGTTGAATCCCGAAGCCTTGAGCATTTCTCCCAGAAGCATGGTCACGGTGGATTTGCCGTTGGTGCCGGTCACCGCCGCCATGGGGATGGTGATAACTTGAAACGCCAGTTCAATTTCACCCATCACCGGCACGCCGGCGGTGCGGGCCGCGGCCAGGGGTTCGATGGTGTGGGGCACTCCCGGGCTCACCACAATCAGATCCGCCCGGGCAAAAGTTTCGGGCCGGTGTTCACCGAATTCCGCGGTGATGCCGTGACCCGACAGAAAAGCGGCCGCTTCTTTGAGAGCCGCGGGATCGGCCGTATCGGTCACCGTGACCCGGGCCCCGCCACGGGCGCAAAACTCCGCCGCGGACATGCCCGTCCGCCCGCTTCCCACCACGACTATTTTTTTGTCTGCAAGTTCCACAATATCCGCCATTTTGAAATGGTACCGTACGGCTGCCCGTCAAATTATCTTCGTTACAATCAGTTGACCCGGTTTTTACGTACCGGCCGTCATCGGAGTTTCAGGGTGCCAAGGGATATCAGCGCCAGGATGACGGCCACGATCCAGAACCGGACGATCACCTTGCTCTCAGCCCACCCTTTGAGTTCAAAATGATGATGCAGGGGCGCCATGCGGAAAATCCGGCGGCCGCCCGTCATCTTGAAATACGAGACCTGCAGGATCACCGACAGGGCCTCCACCACAAATATACCGCCCACAATGATCATCAGGATTTCCTGTTTGGTCACCACGGCCGTGGTTCCGAGCAGGGCGCCCAACGGAAGGGAACCCACATCCCCCATAAATATCTGGGCCGGATAGGAGTTGAACCAGAGAAACCCCAGGCCGGCTCCGGCAACAGCCCCGCAGAGAATGGTCAGCTCTCCGCAGCCGGGCACGTGATTGATCTGGAGATAATCGGCGATCCTCACGTGGCCGGCCACATAGGCAAACAGCATGTACGTTCCCGCCGCGATGATCACCGGCCCGATGGCCAGCCCGTCCAAACCGTCGGTAAGGTTGACGGCATTGGACGTGCCCACGATCACCAGAACGGCAAACAGGATGTATCCCATGCCCAGGTCCGGAGACACGGCCTTGAAAAACGGGATGGTCACCCGGCCGTTGAAATCGGGATACTGATAAATCAGATACCCGGCCGCGGCCGCAATCAGAACCTGGAGCCCGAATTTGCTGCGGGCGCTCAATCCCATGTTCCGCTTTTTGATCTGTTTTAAAAAATCATCGTAAAACCCGATGGCAAAATAGCCCATCATCACCAGCAGCACGGTCCAGATATAGAAATTGCCCAGATCCGCCCAGAGCACCGTGGACACGAAAATGGCCGGAATGATCAGCGCCCCGCCCATGGTGGGGGTACCGGCCTTGTCCTGGTGGCTTGACGGCCCGACTTTCCGGATATACTGACCGATCTGGCGCTCGGAGAGCATCCGGATCACCCAGGGGCCGAGCACAAAACAGATCATCAGGGCCGTCAGACTGGAACAGATGGTCCGGAACGTGATATAGCGAAACACGTTAAAGACCGAAATCTCCGGATAGAGCGAATAAAGCAGATGATAAAGCATACGCTCTAGCTTCCCCCGTGCGCCCGGGTCTGTCCGGGCCCCTTGTTGTCGTTGATTTTGTTTGCTTTCTTTTCTTCTTTTAAAAACCGGACCACGGTTTCCATCTCCATGCTCCGCGATCCCTTGACCAGGATCCAGTCTCCGGCAGACGCGTACGCGGCAAGATCCGCGGTTACGTGGTTTTTTTCACCCGTGACAACAGACCGGGCCGGCATGCCCGCCTTTCGGGCGCCGTCTGCCACGGCCCCGGCGTATTGTCCGACGGCATATACCCGGTCCACGTCCAGATCCGCGCAGAGCCTGCCGATATCATGGTGATAATCCGCCGCGTGCTCCCCCAGTTCCAGCATGTCGCCGGCCGCCACCACGGCCCGGCCCGAACCCTTGAGGGCGACCAGCGTCCGGATGGCCGCGGCCATGGAATCGGGATTGGCGTTGTAGGTATCGTCGATGATGGTGCCGCCCCAAACGGTTTTTACGATGTTCATGCGGCCCCTGACCGGCGTGAAGGATTCCAGCCCCGCTTTAATTTCTTCAAGGGAAACGCCCATGAGATCACCGGCTGCTGCCGCGGCCAGGGCATTGCTCACCATAAACAGCCCCGGAACGTTGAGCTTGATATCCGTGCGGTGGTCCGCCAGGTGCAGCGTAAAGCGCGAGCCCGCGGCCGAAGTCTGAATATCGGCCGCCCGGGCATGGGCGTTTTTTCCGGTGCCGAAAAAAACCACCGGCCGGGCAGCCGTTGCCGCCAGTTTCCGGCAATAGGCATCATCACCGTTGACGATCAACGGCGCGTCATGGGCCATGCCCGCCATGATTTCCGCTTTGGCGTGCATTACCGTTTCCAGAGTTCCCAGGCCTTCCAGGTGAGCCGCGCCGATATTGGTGATCACGGCCAGATCCGGCCGGCCGATTTCGCTGAGCCGCCGGAGCTCTCCGGGATGGTTCATCCCCATCTCCACCACCGCGGCCTGGTGCGATCGGTCCAGGCGCAGCAGGGTCAGGGGGAGCCCGATATGGTTGTTGAAATTGCCCATGGTCGCCAATGTAGTAAATTTCTGTCGAAAAACCGCCGCCATCATCTCCCGGACCGAGGTCTTGCCGTTGGACCCGGTCACCGCTGTCAGGACAATCCCGGCCCGCCGGCGATGATAGGCGGCCAGGTCCCCCAAGGCTTGTGTGGTATCGGTCACACCGATTACCAGCACGTTGGTCGGCACATGGGCGTTGGTAAACACCGCCTTGGCTTTTTGCCGGTCAATCACCATGCCCTTGACCCCGGCGGAAAGCACCGGATCGATAAAATCATGCCCGTCATGGCGTTCCCCCCGGATCGCCACAAACAAGCCGTTTTCCGGAATCTGCCGGGAATCGATAAACAC
>CAZRES010000042.1:20310-21988 GCA_964598885.1 uncultured Desulfobacteraceae bacterium
CAGTTCGCCGCCGGTGGCTGCCAGGATATCGTCAATGGTCCAGAAAATCGTGTTCATCTTATTCCCCGTCGCCCCTGGGGCAGACGCAATAGGCGTTTCGGCGGGCAAGCGCCGCGGCCGCCTGCTTTCGGTCGTCAAACGGAATCACCCGGTCGCCCAGAATCTGATAAGGCTCATGCCCCTTGCCCGCGATCAGCACGGTATCCCCTGCCCGGGCGGCCCGGATCCCGGACGCAATGGCAGCGGCCCGGTCCGGCTCCACCATGAAACCGGGGTCTGAAAACCCGTGTTCAATTTCTTCCGGTCGGTACTCCCGGGTCATCTCCCGGCCGATGCCCGCCAGAATGTCGGCGATAATGCCTTCGGGCGCTTCGGTCCGGGGATTGTCGGACGTGACAATAACCAGGTCGCTTAAACGGGCCGCCGTCGCGCCCATGAGCGGGCGCTTGGTTCGGTCCCGATCCCCGCCGCACCCGAACACGCAGATCAGCCGGCCCGTCATGGTTTCTCTCAGGGTGGACAGCACATTGGCCAGGGCGTCCGGCGTATGGGCGTAATCCACGAACACGTGGCGGTCCAGCAGATCCGGCACGCGTTCCAGGCGGCCGGGCACGGCGGTAAAGGAGGCCACGGCCGCTGTTATGTGGGCCGGGGCAATCTTTAATGCCGCCGCTACACCCACGGCGCACAGGATATTGTCAAGGTTAAAACGCCCCACCAGCGTTGATGTGATGGCCAGATTTCCGAATGCACCGGCAAGCGTTGCCGAAATACCAGCCTGATCCATGTGCACCTGGTCGACGCGCACCTGGTGATGGCGGCTTGCGCCGGCCGATCCGGTCCGGTCCACCGTAATCATCGGAACAAGTCCGCCGGCCTTCAGCTCCGTTATCAGTTCTTGGCCCTTGGGATCTTCCGCGTTGATCACGGCTGTTGCCCGCCGGCGTTTGGGCCCGCGGCTCAGGTGATGGGTAAAAAACCGCTTTTTGCAGGCCCCGTAGGCCTCCATGGTCTGGTGAAAATCCAGATGATCCTGGGACAGGTTGGTAAACACCCCGATATCAAAGAAACAATGGGCGATCCGGTCCAGGGCCACGGCATGGGAGGAGACCTCCATGATCACATGGGTAACCCCGGCATCCCGCATGCGGGCCAGCATCTGCTGCAAGTCCGGGGATTCCGGCGTGGTCAGCGGATTGGGATAGGTGTTGCCGCCATACCGGCAGTTGATGGTGCCGATCACGCCCGTTTCTATGCCCGCGGTGGCCAGCAGGTGCTCGATGAGAAACGCGGTGGTGGTTTTGCCGTTGGTTCCTGTGACCCCGATCAGGGTCATGGCTTCCGAGGGCCGGCCGTAAAACGCGGCGGAAACCGCGGCCATGGCGTTGCGGGTATCGCTGGTCCGCACCGTGACCGCCGGAGACGGGACGCGGATCGGCTCAGACACCAGCACGGCCGCGGCCCCGTTTGCCACAGCCTCGGCCGCGAAATCATGACCGTCCGCGTGGGTTCCTTTAAGGGCCACAAACAGTCCGCCGGGCCGCACCTCGCCGGAGCGGTAATGAACCGAGCCGATATCCGGATCATTGCCCCCGGCCCTGCCCGGCGCTGATATGACTTCTGCATATCCTGATTCCATGGCTGATATCATTTCCGACAGTTTCATGCCCCTTGCCTG
>CAZRES010000043.1:0-21971 GCA_964598885.1 uncultured Desulfobacteraceae bacterium
CGTTGATATCCCGCCGGGATGGAATTGACTGTTTTTTTTCCGCGTCCATCCAGAGCTGCTTGATCCGCCATGCCGTGGGATCAAAAGAGCCGTTGCTTTCCCGCCAGATCCGCCGGGAGGCGTCAAGGACCGCCATCATGTCGCCGGTAACGGTGAAGCGGTTCTGCTTCTGGTGACGATTGAACAGCGACAGCTCCGAATCCGGATCAAATGGATTGAAAATGCGGCCGATGCGATCCAGTTCGGCCCAGACTTCCCGGACCACGGATTCCGGCAGGCCCGATGCTTCGGACGCATCTGTTGTCTGAAGCAGAATCCGGACCGGAATATCATAATAAACCGCGCCCGTGGATTCCCACCAGTTCTGGCGGATAGGGATCGCCGGAAACTTTGTGCCGGAGTCCCGGGGCAGGGCCGGCGGCGCTGATGCCGGTGGATCGATATCCCCGGGCGGACAAGAGGTTGGTCCGGCGGCCAGATACCAGATGAGTCCGGCCAGACCCACGACGCACAGCAGAATGACGCGTTTTTTACTCCAGGAAAACCGCATTCCGATTTTTTCAGGAGGATCGGTTTCGGGAAAATGGACCTGCTTCTGCGACAATAACCATCGACCCATGAAAACGTCGCCGGCGCGGGGACAATGGGAGGAATCGGTTTACGGATTGCGGAAATAAGGATGCCATGATAAGAAAAGAAAAACTTCTGATTTAAGCTGATTTTAGTGGTCGGGGCGAGAGGATTTGAACCTCCGACTCCTTGCACCCCATGCAAGTGCGCTTCCAGGCTGCGCTACGCCCCGACGTATAAATCGTTTCCTTATATCAAGATCATCCGTTTAACACGAAGGATACGGGGATGTCAAGGCCGGAATCGGATATTACGATGAATAAAGCCCATTCGTTTTCTGAAAAATATGATGAACTTCCCCTCCCCAAGCGGCAAGCCATTTATCGGCGGCACATCCAGGGCGCCGCGATCCGCAGCGGCGCGATTATCGGCATCTGGATTTTTCTGCTCATCGCCTGGACGTTTCGCGCCATTGACACGTCTTCTCTGATCGGCATCACCATCACCGGCGGCGCGGTAATCCTTTTCAACTTCCCTTTTTTATGGGGATTGAAACGGATTGCCCGGAAACGGCTCTTCGATGTCTACAACCTGACCATAAACGTCGTGGAAGCGGTCGGGGATACTATGATCATCTATTTTCTGGGCGGGATCCGGGGCATGTATCTGATTATCATTTACGCGGCCTTAATCGCCTATGTCGGCGTGGTCGCCCCCCGTTACTACACTTTCATCGTTGCCACCGTCTGTTCGGTGAGTTTTGCGGCCATGGCATTGATGGAGCATTTCGGGATCATCCCGCATCAGAACAATCAATGGGGGTATCATTATTCATTGACCGAGGTGGCGCTGATTATTGTCTGCTTGAGCATCACCCTTTACGTGCTGGCTTTTATTCTTTCGTTTACTTCCAATCTGCTTCGCCAAACCCGGCTGGCCCTGGAAAACCGGAACAATGCTCTCGAACGATCCCAAATGGAGCTTGATAAAGCCGCCACTCAACTCAAATCCAAAAACGCGGCTCTTGAAAAAACACTGCAAGATTTAAGAGAAGCCCAGGTACAACTGGTGGAGGCGGAAAAAATGGCGGCCCTGGGCGGGCTGGTGGCGGGGGTGGCCCATGAAATCAACACCCCCGTGGGGATCGGGGTTACGGCCAGCTCGTTTGTTCAGGACAAAACCCAACGAATGCGGGAATTGTCGGAAAAGAAAGAGCTGACAACAGATATCTTGCAGAATTATCTTCAGACCATGGCCGAAGCTTCCAATACGATTTCCACAAATCTGGGCCGGGCCGTGGAACTGGTGAAAAATTTCAAGCAGGTGGCGGCGGACCAGTCTTCTGAAACCCGCCGCCGGTTCAATTTCAAGGAGTATATCGATACCACGCGGCACAGCCTGGGATATCTTCTGCGTCGGACCCGGCATACCATCCGGGTCAACTGTCCGGACGATCTGGTCATAGACAGCTATCCCGGCGCGTTTTCCCAGATCATCACCAATCTGTTGATCAACTCCTTGCAGCACGGGTTTGAAAAAGCAGACAACGGCCTGATTGTTATCGATGTGTCCGTTGATGGAGAATTTCTTAATCTGCGGTACGCTGATAACGGCCGCGGCATGGACAATACGGCCGTCCGGCGGATTTTCGAGCCGTTTTTCACCACCCGTCGTGGAGATGGCGGCACCGGCCTGGGTATGCATATTGTCTACAATGTGGTCACCCGGACCCTGAAGGGCGTCATTCATTGCGAAAGCGCGCCGGGAGCCGGGGTCGTCTTTGATATCCGGGTGCCTTACACATCAAAGATCACGGTGGCTTCCCACCCACGGCCGTCAGGCAATAGGTCCACGGACACGCCCGAATAGGTGACCGCCTTGATGTCTTTTGCGATTTCGTGGGTTTCCGGATCGTAGACGTCATAACGCGCCACGGCACAGATATGGGTTTCATCCATTTCCGTGATGGCGACATCGCGCATGAGGCAGCCATCAATGGTCCAGATTTCCAAAACTTCCCGCAGCCAGTTGATAAGCAGGTCGTGGCGGTCCATCCCGTTTATATCAAGTCGCTTTTTTTGACGACCCGTCAGACGGGCGCGGTCGGTGATCTGGTCAAACATGGCCTCTGCCGCCGTGGTGAAAAGATCGCTTAAATCCGTTCCCGTGGCATGGATGCCGATGTCGGCGGTATGATCAATCAGAAGATAGGGAATCATGGACCTTTCCAGGATATGTCGCCGGTTTTTTCCGTGTGATATCCCCCAAGGCGATGAACCCGCGCTTTGAAGGCGTCGGACCGGATAATATCGGTCAGCAGCCGCATCATGTCGGTTTCCATGTATTGGGCAGGGATCAGCAGTTCATAAGATTCAGTGACCACGGGAATAAAATCCAACCCCAGGGCCGCGGCCGCCGCGTAAATGCCCAGTCCGGCATCGGCGGTCCCGCTCAAAACGGCTACGGCTACGGCCATGTGGGTGAACTCCTCGTTTTGATATCCCGCGATGCCCTGTGATGAAATTCCCATCCGCTCCAGTTCGTAATCCAGAAGGATGCGGGTGCCGGATCCACCCTGCCGGTTGATGAAAACCACATCGTCTCTTACCAGGTCGCCGATTCCCTTGATCTGCTTGGGATTGTGCGGTCGAATCATAAGTCCCTGCTCCCGCCGGACCAGGTGGAGCAGACAGGCGGGGGTGTCGGGAAGATATTTCAGGATGTAGCTGATATTATAGGTGCCGTCGGCCGTGTCAAGCAGATGGGTGCCGGCCATGTGGCAGAGTCCTTTTTTAACGGCCATGAGCCCGCCCATGCTGCCCACATGGCTTGACGACAGGCTGTAGCGGCTGCTGCCGGCCCGGATCAGGTCGGCCAGCACGTCAAGGGTATTGTCATGGCTGCCCACCGACACGATGGTGTTTTCAATGTCGGCCGCGGGCTTAAGGAGATGGGCCGTCGCCGGCCGGCCGTCGGGAATCCCCTCCACATGGTCGGGAATCCGGATGATGCCGCCGGCCTCGGTGATGCTGGTGATGCATCCCGCGCCCCGGGCCAGGGGAGTGGCCACGATCCGGTCTCCCACCTTGCCGAGCTTGACCCGGACGAATTCCTCCACACCGAGTCGCGAGGCGATTTTTTTGGTGGGATAGGCGGCACGGGTTTCCGGCGGCGGTTCGGGCCGGTTTACCAGGTTGCCGATCAGGGGCTGGACAAGCTGCTCAAAGGCGATAATGGCGGATACCGGATATCCCGGAATGCCGAATACCGGCTTCCCGTTGATTGTTCCGGCAATGGCCGGTTTTCCCGGCATCATGGCGACCCCGTGGAACAACACCCGGCCGTGCCGCTCGATCACCTTGCGGGCGAAATCCTCGGTCCCGGCCGAAGACCCGCCGATCATCAGAATGATGTCAACGACCGGATTTTTGGCCGCTTCAAGGACGGCGTCTGAAATCTCGTCAACATCGTCTCTGATGATGGGGTTTCGGGTGTATTGTCCGCCGCAGGATTCCACCAGCTTGCCCAGCATGTGGGAATTGGAATCAATGACCTGGCCCGGCGCCAGGGCCGTTGGATTGATATCGGTGTGACTGATCAGTTCCGAGCCCGTGGGCTGGATCAGCACCGCGGGTTTTTTCCAGACCGCCACCTCAAAAATCCCCGCGGCCAGCAGAGCGCCCACGGCATAAGGGGTGACGGGCTCGTTTCGGGGAAACAGAAGCTCCGTGGCCACGATATCCTCGCCCACCCGGCGCACGTTCTGCCAGGGAAACACCGGCGCCTGGATTTCGATTTCCCCGTTATCGTCAATATGAACGTTTTCAATGATGATGACGGCATTGGTGTTTTCCGGCATCACCTGGCCCGTATTGATAAACCAGGCGTTTTTGCCGGCTTCCAGCATCTTCGGGGTGGATTCGCCGGCGCCGTAAGTATGATCCGCCAGCACCGCGATGCCGTCCATGGCGGCGGCATGAAAATTCGGCGATGAAACGTTCGCCCGGACGGGTTCGCACAATATGCGGCCCACCGCGTCCGTGACCGGCAGCATCTCGGTTGCCGGCCGGCCGGACAGGTCAAAGGCTTCGGCCAGCAGGCCCCGCGCCTGGGCCAGGGATTTCATATTCAGATATATGTTGCGTTCGGACATGTTTTTTCCTTATTTTTACGAAAACAGGATTACCGGCACCATGCTTCCCTTTTCCATGCCCTCGGCATTCCGGCCGATTTCAATGAGGCCGTGGGCTTTGAGCATGGTGGACAGCAGGCCGGATTTTCCCGGGATGGGCTCGGCCGTCACTTGCCCGTCCGTCAGGGTCAGCCGGACCCGCACATAATCGACCCGTCCCTGGGCCGAGGCGATGTTCCGGGTCAGCCGGGCCATGACCGGCGGCCGGGGGGGCTCACATGCGGGATTCCGGCCCGCGATTTTTTCGACAAACGGTTTAACCACCCGGTCAAAGACCACCATGGCCGATGTCACGTGTCCCGGCAGGCCCCAGACCGGTTTATTTTCGACCCGGCCCAGAAGGGTCGGTTTCCCGGGGCTGATGGGAATGCCGTGGAACAGGATTTCCGATCGGCCGCATTGTTCGATGGCGTCAATGGTGACGTCCCGCGTGCCCACGGAACTGCCCCCGGAGACAATGACCATATTGGTTTCAGCGATGGCTTTGGCGCAGGCCGCATGCAGCAGGCCGGCGTCATCAGGGATAATGCCGTAAATTATGGGAACCGCGCCCGCGGCCATGATCTGACCGGCCAGGGTATACGTGTTGATATCCCGGATCTGTCCCGGCCCCGGCGTTTGACTGATGGAAACAATCTCATCGCCGGTGGAGATCAGCCCGATTTTCGGCCGGGCAAATACGTCGATTTTTTCCATGCCCAAAGCCGCCAGCAGCCCCATTTCCTGGGGCCGGATCAGGGCGCCGGTGCGCATCAGAATGGATCCGGCTGCCGCGTCTTCTCCTCGTGCGATGACATGGCGGCCCGGCGCAACGCCGCGATAGACCTCCAGCAGGGCAGCGTCGATTTCCGTTGCATGTTCGATCATCACCACGGCGTCGGAGCTCTCGGGCATCATCCCGCCGGTGGGAATGGACATGGCTTCCCCCGTCCGGACCGGTCCGGGCGGCATATCGCCCATGGCCACGGCGCCGGTGATGGTCAGATAGGCCGGATTAGCTTCGGAAGCCCCGAAGGTCGATGACGCGCACACCGCATATCCGTCCATGGTGGAACGGGCGAATGCCGGCATGTCGCGGTCCGCGATGATATCGGCGGCGATGATGCGGCCTGCGGATTCCAGTATCGCGACAGATTCCGTATCGATTGTCGGAAAATCCGACAGATAGGCAAACACATCATTAATATCGGTTACCGTAAAAAATTCTTTCATCATGGAAACAGAAAAATTTCATTATCGATTACGCCGGAAGCCACCCGGGTGACCGGTCCGGTCAGGGTCACGGCATTTTTTTCATCAATGGTGATCTCAAGCCGTCCCCCCGGCATATGAACGGTCATGACGGCATCCGTCAGGCCGAGCCGGTGGGCGCTGGCGGCCGAAGCTGAAGCGCTGGAACCGGATGCCAGGGTATAGCCGGCGCCGCGTTCCCAGATTTCAATGCGGATATTGCGGCGATCCATGATGCGGGCGAATTGAACATTGGTCCGGTTGGGAAACAGCGGATGGATTTCGAGAAGCGGGCCAAGGGTTCTGGCCAGTTCCGGGGAGACGGAATCCCGAAAAATCACGCAATGGGGATTGCCGATGGTGGCGGCGGTAAATACCACCGGTTTGTCGTCGATGGCAAGAATTTCATTAATGACGTCCCGCTCTTTTCCGGCAACCGGTATATCGCGGCTGTTGAAACTTACCGTTCCCATGGCCACGGATATCATGCCGTCGCCGGCGTGGATGCGGGCGTTTACAATACCGCCGATGGTGGCGATGGTAAAGGTTTCATCCGTTACCAAGTTGATATCAGCCAGATACCGGGAAAAAATCCGCAGCCCGTTGCCGCTTTTTTCCGCTTCGCTGCCGTCCGGGTTGAAAATCCGGACGCAAAAGTCCGCATCCGTGGTTTCCAGGGGCCCCAGCAGAATACCGTCTCCTCCGATCCCGAAATTCCGATGGCAGATCCGCTGGATCTGTTCCGGTGCCAAAGCCGGCATTTCCGGGCTTGGGGGGATGACAATATAGTCGTTTCCAAGCCCATGATATTTATGAAATCGGATGGGTTGCTGCATAAACGTCAAACCTGGCCGGATGGTTGATTCATTACCGCTTACATCACTTTACAGTGGTGTTAAAATTTAAATCTAACAGCACCATCCCGCTTGAACAAGGGAATTTTGATTTTAAATTGATGGATGGGGAAAGCATGGACAGGGTCTGCGGGTTTATGCTTGAATTTATGACGTATTTTTTTTACAAGAATAGATTATGGGATATGTGTTTGATTTTCAGGATACCGTAGCGTATGAGCGCTGGTTGCAGGATGACCGGAACCAGGGTGTTTTATCCTTGCAGAACCGGCTGATGCTGGATTTGATCAACCCGATCTGCGGCCAGCGGCTGCTTGATATCGGCTGCGGCACCGGCGCCAGTCTTGCTGCGTTTCTGGGACTTGGCATCCAGTTGACCGGCATTGATCCATCGCCGTACATGCTGGACGCGGCCCGGGAAAAATTCAAACACCGGGTGGATTTCCACTGGGGCCATGCCGAAGAACTTCCTTTTGACGACAACGCCTTTCACTGGGCAATCATGTGTTTGTCTCTGGAATTCTGCGATGACCCGGAAAAGGCGCTGGAAGAAGCCTGCCGGGTGGCAAAGGATGGTATTTTTGTGGGAATTATTAATAAATATGCGTTAGCATCCGCGAGGCGGCGCATGCGCGGTATATTTATCCGACAGATTGAAAAAAAGGCACGGTTTTTCAGCACCCGTGAAATCCGCCGGATGTTTTATAACGCCCTGGGGCATGTGCCCATGGAGTGCCGGTCCATATGCCCGCTTCCCGGGATATTTCCCGGAGCCGCGGTCCGGCTGGAAGCTTCCCGGATCATGCGCGGCACCCCTTTCGGGGCATTTGCAGGAGTGAGCGTCCTGCCGGTTCCCCGGTTCCGGACAACGCCGCTGACCCTGACATCCCCGGCCAAACGGATAGTCCCTTCCGAGAGCGGGGTCGCCAGCTGCGCTGAAAAATAATTGAATACCACCCGGTCTCATAACAGGTTGGCTTATGAGCGTAATCGTGGATTTCGGGGGCACCCCGAAAGACTCCTGAAGCGAATGAGCCAACCTGTTATGGGACCGTCGAAGCTGCTTATCAAAATATGATCAAAAGGAGGCCGTGATGGAAGCCTTGCTATATGAAAAAAAAGACGACGACAAAGTGCGATGCAACCTGTGCGCCCATCGATGCGTCATCGGCAACGGAGCCCGGGGGATCTGCGGAGTCCGGGAAAACCGGACCGGCCGGCTGGAAACCCTGGTGTATGACAAGGTCATCGCCGTTCACGTGGATCCCATTGAAAAAAAACCGCTGTTTCATTTTCTTCCCGGATCCCTTTCCTTGTCGCTAGGCACCGTGGGATGCAATTTCAAATGCCGTTTCTGTCAGAACGCCGATATCGCCCAGATGCCGGCGGATCACAACGGCCGGATCATGGGCGATCCCGTATCCCCGGACGCCATTGTCGCCGGCGCGGTAAAAAACGGATGCCGGAGCATTTCCTACACCTATACCGAACCCACGGTGTTTTTCGAACTGGCTTATGAAACCGCCCGCCTGGCCCACGGCCGGGATTTGAAGAACGTGTTTGTGACCAACGGCTATATGACGGCAGAGGCCCTGGACATGATCGCACCGTATCTGGACGCGGCCAACGTGGACCTCAAAGCCTTTTCCGATGATTTTTATAAAAAGCAGTGCGGCGCGCGTCTGGCGCCGGTGCTTGATACCCTGCGGCAAATGAAAAAACGGGATGTTTTCGTGGAAGTCACCACCCTGCTGATTCCCGGATTAAACGATGATCCGGCCGAACTGGCCGAACTGGCGGGCTTTATCGCCGGCGAGCTGGGAGACGACACCCCCTGGCACGTGAGCCGCTTCCATCCCACCTACAAACTCCTGGACCGGCCGCCCACGCCCCCCAAAACCCTTGCCGATGCCCGGGAGGCCGGGCTGCGGGCCGGGCTGAAGTTTGTCTATACCGGCAATATCCCCGGCGATAACGGCGAAAACACCTTTTGCCCCGGCTGCGGCCGGATCCTGATCGGCCGTCGGGGATTTATTGTTTCAAAAAACATCATCACGGATAATCGCTGTCCGGACTGCGGGGCCGCGGTCAGCGGGGTGGGACTGTCAACATGAGCCGGTTTCCGGAAAAAACGTCTGCCGCTTTCCGTTCCGGGTTTGATGCGGTGCTGACCTACGGCCGGATGATCCGGTTCAGCCATACGTTATTCGCGCTTCCCTTTGCCCTTTCCGCCGTGGTGCTGGCCCGTCGGGTCGACGCCATCACCGCCGGGGACCTGCTCTGGATACTGGCGGCCATGGTGGGCGCGCGGTCGGCCGCCATGGGGTTCAACCGGATCATAGACGCCGGCTTTGACAGGGACAACCCTCGCACCGCCGGCCGGGAGATCCCGGCGGGACGCATTTCCATACAATCGGCGGCTGTTTTTGTGATCCTGTCCTCGATCCTGTTCGTGGTAGCGGCGGCCATGCTCAATCCCCTCTGTCTGGCCCTTTCCGTTCCCGTGCTGGTGGTGCTGTTCGGGTATTCCTACACCAAACGCTTTACCCGCTGGAGCCATCTGTATCTCGGCTTTGCCATATCCCTTGCGCCCATGGGCGCCTGGATCGCTCTCACCGGCGTCTTTTCCTGGGGGATTTTGATGCTGAGTCTGGCTCTGATGACCTATATCGCGGGATTTGACATCATTTATGCCTGCCAGGATGTGGATTTCGACCAAAACCGGAATCTGTTTTCCGTGCCGGCCCATTACGGGGTACCCACGTCTCTGCGGCTGGCCGCCGGTTTGCACGTGATATCGTTTTGCTTTTTCGTGGGGCTTTATTTTTATTTTAACATGGGATGGATTTATCTGATTACCGCGGCCGTCATCGGCGGCCTGTTTGTCGTCGAGCACCGGTTGGTGCGCGGCGGGGACTTGAAACATATCGAACTGGCCTTTTTCCATGTCAACAGCGTGATTTCCGTGATGCTGTTTGCCGGAGTACTGGCCGATGAATGGGTGATGCGATGGATGAGCTAAGCGGCAATGGCGAAAAAAACCCAAAACGAATTGTGACCGCCATGTGCGGCGCCTCGGGCGTCATCTACGGCATCCGGCTGATCCGCGCCCTGATGGCCATGCCCGTGGAGCTCCACCTGGTGGTATCGGAAGCCGGCAAAACCATTCTGGCCCATGAGACAGGATATGCCCATGCTTCCATGGCCGATTTCTGCAAACGTCAATCCATGATGTTTCATGCCGACGCGACCCTGATCGAACTGAACCCGGCTGACGGATTTGCCGCCATTGCCTCCGGATCGTTTCGGCATGACGGCATGGTGATCGCGCCCTGTTCCATGAACACCCTGGCGGCCGTGTCGGCCGGGATCACCGACAACCTCATCCACCGGGCCGCCGATGTCTGCCTTAAAGAAGGCCGGCCCCTGATCCTGGTCCCCCGGGAAACCCCGTTTTCCATTATTCATCTGAAAAATATGCTCCGGCTTGCCGAAGCCGGAGCCGTGATTCTGCCTCCCTGTCCGGGGTTTTACATGAATCCGGTCGCCATTGAAGAGCTCGTGGACGGGGTAGTGGCCCGAATCCTTGACCGGCTGGGGATCCATCATGATATCGCGCCGCGCTGGGGCGGGCCCGGAGCATAGATGACCGCAACCGATCCTTCCTGGCAGGCGCTTCTGTCCCACAGCATTACCACAGCCGACGCTCTTGCCGCCGCACTTCCCGTGGACCGTGACATTGTGGCCCGGGTCGCGGCCCGGTATCCCATGCGCATCAATCCCTATGTGCTTTCCCGGATTCAGTCCCCGGATGACCCCTGGTGGCGGCAGGCCATCCCGGATCTCCGGGAGCTTGATGAGGACGCCGCCGTCACACCGGACCCCACTCGTGAGGCATTGCAGTCGCCGTCCTCCCGGATCGTGCACCGGTATCCGGACCGGGTGGTGTTTCTGGTGTCGGATTCCTGCGCCCTGTATTGCCGCCACTGCATGCGTAAACGGATGGTGGGCAAAAACCATGGCGGTACCGAAAAAGATATCGAGGCGGGCATCGCCTGCATCCGGGATCGCACGGCCGTGCGGGAGGTCATCCTTTCCGGCGGCGATCCGTTTCTGCTTTCCGATGACCGGCTGGGCGACATCCTTGAGCGGATCAGATCCATCCCCCATGTGGAAGTCATCCGGATTCATACGCGGATTCCCGGCGTGCTCCCGGGGCGGGTAACGACCGCGTTGGCCGCCATGCTCGGCAGGTTTCATCCGCTGTATGTCAATATTCAGTTCAACCATCCGGATGAACTTACCCTGGAGGCCGAGAACGCCTGCAAAAAACTTGCCGATGCCGGCATTCCTTTAGGAAGTCAGACCGTTTTGCTGAAAGGGATAAACGATGACCCGTTTATCATGATGCGTCTGATGCAAACGCTTTTAAAAAACCGGATCCGACCGTATTATCTGCATCACGCGGACCCCGTGGCCGGGACCGGGCACTTCCGTACCGGGCTGGCGAAGGGACTGCGCATTCTCCGGCATCTTCAAGGCCGCCTGTCGGGCCTGGGCATCCCCCGCTACATGATCGATCTGCCCAACGGCGGCGGCAAGGTCCCGGTCTCGCCGGATTATATTTCCCGCAAGACCAAAGGCGCTCTTGTGGTGGAAAACTACCTGGGCGATTGTTTCGACTATCCGATTCCCTCAAAAAACCATTGACTGCCGGGTATTTTCCATCATAGTGGATGGTTTCAGTACGCTTTATTCCGAAAGTTTCATACGGATTGCATCCGCGTGGGTTTTTGTTCCAACGGCATATTCCCGGCATGCCAAGGGGAATTGATCCGACCGGATAAACATCTAACATATGGCGTAAAGGTAGTCCGAACGACGTGCCGCTGAAAGCTTCCCAACGGTTTTACCAACGCGTGGTCACGCTGGCCCGGCAGCTCTATGACCGTCTTATCCGGATCAGGGGGACGCCCCATGAAATCGCCATGGGCATGGCTGTAGGGCTGTATATCGGCATGACGCCCCTGATGGGGGCGCATATCGTGATTGCGGTTTTTATCGCCATGCTGCTCAAATGGAACAAGCTGGCCGCGGCCATCGGGGTGTGGGTCACCAATCCTGTTACGGCCCTGCCGATTTACGGCATCAATTATATGGTGGGCGCGTCTGTCACGGGCGTGACCGGGCCCTTGCGCCTGAACGGGGGGCCGGAGTTTTCGCGCATCGTCGATATCTTTATCAAAGCCCCCGAGATTTTCTGGACCCTTCTGGTCGGCGGGATGATCACGGGGGTTCCTCTTGGGATCCTTGGATATTATTTTACCTATGGCGCGGTAAGCCGCTACCAGGCGGATATCAAGCGCAGACTTGCTCTTCAGAAGGAAAAGATTGCACGGGGAAAGGAAAAAATCGCGGCAAAAGCGCGGAACATTTCCTCCCGCCGCCGGCGAAAAAAGAAGAAGAAACGATAGTTACAGGCGCCGGATGTCGGGATTATCAGGCTTCCGGCTGGGGTCTTTTTTTTCGGATACGAATGATAACCGGCCGGTATTTTCCGGTTCTGGCGGCCTGGCGATCCTTGAGTTTGACCACCCCGAACGCGGCAATGAAAAACGCAAACCCGAAAAAAGCGGCAAGATGGGAAGGATCCGTCTTAAAGCGGGGGGCAAGATAATTGCCGATCAGCGCGCCGGCAAACAAAAGGAGGATAGGGAACACATAAAGAAAAAACGTGAGCAGCAACAGCATTCCGGTTTTCATTTCCACATCTACGGTATCTCCCACCTGCGCGCCCGCGGGATTGGATGCCTCAAATTCCATTTCTTTGCCGCCCTCGACCACCGTGCACCGGTCTTTTTCCCGGCATCCTTCGCATGCCGATGAACGCCGGGTTCTTACAATGGCATTGTCTCCTTGCAGAGAGGTCACCCGGCCTAGTTCAGTTGCCATAACCTTACCCTGTCACCCGCTCATTTTCACGCAGCTTCCGCGATCCCGGCTTTTTTACTCGATTGGTCCGAATAACAGATCAGCCCGCATTTCAGGCAACGGGCGGCTTCGGTCCTGGCCTTTTTTTCGGTGAATCCCAGCTCGATTTCCGGGCATTGGGCGGGAATACGGCTGATGTCGCACTGGGGCATGATCTGGCGGGGAATCACCGGGATATGGTCCAGATGATCCACGCACTGGAGCATCGTGTCCAGCGAGACCACATCCTCCGGCAAATCAAGGTCGTGGCCGTACATGAGTTTGTGAATGGAAGCAGCGGCCCGCCGGCCGGCCGCAATGGCCCGGATGGCCGCGCTGAAGTCGGTAATCGCGTCGCCTTCTGCCAGCAGACCTTGAGCAGGCGCATACTCGGGGTTTTTGGTGGGCGGTACGGCCGTCCAATCGACAATGTTGTCGGATATGTTTGCGGATGGCCCTTCTTTTTCATTGGCTGCGTCCGCTTCCTCCCCGGTTTCTGCGGTCACCCGTCGGAAAATCAGCTCCGGCAATCGCCCGGATTCCATGATCAGGGTGTCGGCTTCAATAGAAACGGTTGTTTTTATTGCCGCATCAGCAATAGTGATTTGCGTCAGGCGATCGTCCGTGCCTCTCAGTTCCGCGATCATTGCGGAAAAACGCACATCAACGCCTTCATTTTTCAGCAATGACTGAGTAGCGTCCGCCAGGGGGGCGTTTTCCGCCGTATCCCGAAAGATGACGGTAATGTTCCGCGCGCCCAGATGGCGGCAGATTTTTACCGCTTCCATGGTTAAATCGCCGCTTTCAACAATCACCGCGTTCCGGCCGATGGGCAGTTGATACCGGTTCGCCAGTCCGCTTTTGATCAGATCGATCAACAGATACGTACCGGGAACGGCCGGTTCCGGCGGCGCGTCGCCCAGACGTCCGGTTCGGCTGTCCCAGCCGCCGGAGGCCAGAAATACCGTTTCAAAGTCCTGTTTCAGAAGAGAGGCTACAGTGAAATCTTTGCCAAGGGTCTGGCGGGTGCGCGCTTCAACTCCCATGGCCATAACCCCTTGGATATCCCAATCCAGAATTTCCGGCGGGAGCCGGTATTGGGCGATAGCGGTGCGCAGAAGACCGCCAAGCTCGGCCCCGGCTTCGAAAACCACCGGTGAATGGCCCAGCCGCGCGGCGAAAAATGCCGTGGAAAGCCCTTCCACGCCGCCGCCTGCAATGGCCATGCGGCGATGGGTCTCCGGGGCCTTATAAGGCAGGAAATGCTCGCCGCCTTCTTTTTCCCGGTCCGCGGCAAATCGCTTCAGGTAGTTGATGGCCACGGGCTCGTCTGACAGGTTCCGCCGGCATTCGGTTTCACAGGGCCGGGGGCAGATGCGGCCGATGACCGTGGGAAAGGGGTTGCGCTCCTTGATGACTTCAACGGCTTTTTGATAATCGCCGGCATTGATATGCCCGATATAAGAGCAGATATCGATGCCCGCCGGACAGGCCCGTTGGCAGGGGGTGGTGCAGTCGTCGGTGGTGTATTCTTTCAGTATCCTGCGGGTTACCGACGACAGGGTGATGATGTGCTTGGGGCAGACGCGCTCACACGTGCCGCAGCCCGTGCATTTTTCTTCGTCCACCACGGGCAGGTGGTCATCGCCCATACGGATGGCGTCGAACGGGCAGGCCTTTTCGCAGGAGCCCAGTCCAAGGCAGCCGATGCCGCATTCTTTCATGCCGCCGTAAAGCATGGCCGCGGCCTGACACGTGGAAAGTCCGTCGTAATTATATTTCAGCACGGCGTCTTTGGTACCGTAGATGCAGCCGGGTCGGGCAATATCCGGCTCCTTGGCCTCAATGGAAATCCCCATGGCATTGGCAATGGCTGTCGCCGTTTCCTCGCCGGCGGCCACACACGACGCCGGGGATGCCTTTCCGGCCACGATGGCCTCGGCATTGGCGCTGCAGCCGGGAAGCCCGCAGCCGCCGCAATTGGCTCCGGGCAGCAGGGATTCGATTTCAATAATCAAGGGGTCCACGTAAACATAAAATATTTTGGATGCAAAAGCGAGACCGGCCCCGATGATCAGCCCCATTCCTCCCAGCAGAATAATGGCTTCAATCATGATGATAACTCCCGATAAATTTCTGAAAATTCATAGGTTAACGCGCAACGGACTCTCCAAAAATTCAAAATATATTCCATAGCATTCTGAATCATGGATGTCCATATGATATTTTGTCAAATAATCGGTTCCACCTGTGAGGAATCGATGGTTATGGATATGGACTGCATGATCATTTCAACCGCGAGCACCAGGCGGTATCCTCCCTCTTTTCGGACGATTTGGCCTTCCACGTCTTTAAACGGGCCGGTTTTAACCCGAACCCATTGCTGCGGCCGTACGAAATCATAGGGGTAAACACGGACATCGCGCGTTTCGGCGTCGCTGGAGAGCACGCTGGCGATTTGCTGCAGTTCATAAACCAGTTTTTGTTCATCCGTCACGTCGATAATTCGGGCGATATGATTAGAGCGGAGGGCCGCGTGCCGCTGCCGTTCATCCGCCCGGAAAAAAAGATAGCCGGCAAAGACCGGAACCATGCTGAAACGCAGGCGTCTGGCGCCGGGCTGATGCTTCTGGATCATGGGAAGGTAATAGTCGATGCCGGCCCGGCGCAAATGATGAGCCAGGGTTTTTTCCCGTCTGCTTTTCGTGTGGGCAAGGCGCCAGAATGAATCGCTTCGGGCCGTCGTCAGAATATCAGGGGGATAAAGCGCATCCGGATTTTGATCGGGTCGCAGTGTCATTTGTGGTAGTCATCCTAATCTTGTCACGGCGAATCGCGGCGCCTTCCGCATCAGCCATTATCATTTGAATTTTTAAAATATCCGTTTCTTCTTCTTTCTGTCAAGCATAGAAAGAAACTCGTTGATCATGCGGTTTGCAGGAGATAGAGTAATAAAAATGATGCCAAGATAAACAAAACAGAAAGTTCCCGGGTTATATGACTTCGATTTTCTGGACATTTACTCTGTTGATCATGCTGGCGCCATTGCCGTTCGGGATGGTTCACGAGCTGCTCCAGGCGTTGTTCGCCTTTCTGGTTTTTACTCTGGTGGGCGCGCTCTGCGTTTACCGGATTCAAAACCATGGGGTCCCGGGCGTACCTTTGCGGCGCGTGATCTGGGAGACCACGGCATTTGCGGTGGTATTGGGATGGGCAATGGTTCAGATCCTTCCCATTTCGCCATCAGCGCTTCATCATCCACTGTGGGATGAAGCAGGACGATCACTGGGGGAGACTCTTGCCGGCGCCATCAGCCTTTCCCCGGGAAGCGGCTTTCAGTCATTGATCCGTTTGGCGGCATATGGCGGAGTGTTCTGGCTGGCCCTTCAACTGGGTCGGAACCGACGACGGGCGCGCCTGTTTATTGATTTGTTCATTCTGACAGGAACTCTGTACGCACTCTATGGCATGCTGATGGAAATTGAAGGGGTCCAGAGAATATTATGGGTAAAAAAACAAGATCATATCGGCTGGGTATCGGGCACTTTCGTTAATCGCAACACGTTTGCCACTTATACAGGGCTGACGCTTCTCTGCGCTGTCGGCGCCTACCTTTCATGGTTTCTGGAAATGGCCGGCTCGGGCGCAAAGGGTCGGGACCGCCTTGTGGCCTTTTTGAATGCCGCACTGGTCCAGGGTGCGCCGCGTCTGGCATCCATACTGATATTGCTTTCGGCCCTGCTTTTATCCGGATCCCGGGGAGGGGTCGTTGCCTCCCTGGCGGCTTTAGGTATATTTTTATTTTTATTTGGGATGGTTAAAAGTACCCGCAATCGGTTCTTCGGGTTAGTGGCGGGTGCGCTGCTTGCAACGTTAGTGATCACGACGTTGTCGATCGGTGATCGGTTTTTTCTGCGTCTGACCACCGACAATCTGGATCCGTTTCGACTCAAGGTTTACCAACAGGTCTGGCAGGCCATAAACAGCGCACCCATGACCGGTTTCGGACTGGGAAGTTTCCAGCAGACATTTTCCATGTATTCCGACATCACGACCAGTCAAGTGGATCGCGCGCATAATGACTGGCTGGAAATGATCTTTGAACTGGGATGGCCGGCGGCCCTTCTATGGTTTGGTCTGTTGACGGGGTTGGCGGTAAAATGTCTTCTGGGCTTTTTCCGGCGAAAGCGGGACCTGCTTTATCCTCTTATCGGATTTTGCGCGTCTTTGCTGGTGGGTTTGCACGCCGTCATTGATTTCAGCTTGCAGGTGCCGGCGGTAGCCGCGACGTTCGCCGCTCTTCTGGGACTCGGTATGGCCCAGCACTACAGTTCTCGGTTTTAAGTTTATTGGTTTTTTTGAAAGCCGCATTGGTCCCCGCCGGTTTTATTTTCTTTCTCCAGTAGCCAGTCGTGAAGGTTTTCGGCGGCGGTTGACCGGGTTGCGGCCTCATGAGCGACGCCCCGAATTCGCGACCTTCCAACAGTCAAACGCAGGAAGGCCCCGCCATACCGCCGCAGCAGATCCAACAGGCGCGCCGGATAAAACAATATCCTGCGCCAGGAGTCCGGCGGCGCCCCGTACTTGGACGCCATGATTTCCGGGGAGACAAAAAAGAGTTTTTCAAGATAGGACCGTTTGGCGCGAAAGCCGGGTGTGCGCCAAAACGTCTCCCACACATTGGCGGCGCTGACCGGCAACCGTGAAACGGCATGCGATGCATCATCGAAAAATCGAACGGTGATCTCTTCGATGACCCGCTCATCCAGGTTTTCGGGACGCATCAACTCCATGGTTTCCTCCGGCACCGGAGCGCCCAGCCATTCACGCGCCAGAAACAGCATGACATATGCCGCCCGGGAGACATGCCAGGTTCGCGCGCGTTCGACCAGGACCGGCCAATCCAGCTCATTTTCATAGCGCCGGGTTACGGCGTCAAGGTCGCACAGCATGCGGATGACCGGCCTGTTGATGATATCTCTTGCCGTATGCAGACACAGATGGAGCAGCAGATCTTCAGGGCACAGCGCCGTTGCTTCCGCCGATGCCGCCTTGACGGCGCGTAAACGCGGCGCGACATCTTCCCAGCCGATGGGGTGCGGGACATCGATCATCAGGGCCCAGTGCACTTCAACCAGCAGACCGTCGCCGCCAAGGCGATAGGCAAAATGTTTATTGTCGGTTCCAACCACGCGCCGGCGGTCCAGGGGCTTTGCGCCGGATCTCCGCATGATGCGGTCAATGGCCGGCAAATCACTCTGCCGCGCCAGCAGATCAACGTCGCACATGCTCCGCAGCGCTATATTGCCGTAGATTTCATCAGCCAGATGAACGCCTTTGAGAAGGGCCGCCGGAATCCCTGCCCGGTCGAATTCATGCAGCAGCGTTGAAAGGTCCTGAAACAGACCAATGTTGCGGGCAGCGACAAGATAATAGGCGCGCCGCATGTCTTCCGATATGTCGCCGGGAATTTCAAGTTCATCCGCAAACGGCTTGAGCAAATGATAAAGGTTGGACGTCACATTGTGACGATCCGCCTCCATAAGGATATTTGTCCATTGGGCGGGCGGGATCTCTTTGAGCCGGCGGAGTTTTTCCGGCCCGGGCTCATGCCGGAGACAGGCAAGCAGATGCCGCGCGGCCGGTTTTAAGTTTTCAGAAGGCATACACATGACGCGATTTCTATCAGAGGATGGATATCACCGAAAATAGTCGGCCTGGATTTCATACATGCGGGCATAGCGGCCTTTTTGCCGCATCAGGTGGTTGTGATCGCCCTGCTCAACGATTCGGCCGTTTTCCAGAACGTAGATGAAATCCGCTACGCTTACCGTGGAAAACCGGTGGCTGATCAGCAGCGCTGATCGTCCGTTCAGAAGCTTTTTAAAGGATTGGAAGATCTCATACTCGGCTCGAACGCTCATGGCGCTGGTGGGTTCGTCTAAAACAATTAGTTGGGCTTCCCGCAAAAACGCCCTGGCAATGGCGATTTTCTGCCATTCGCCGATGCTGATTTCCGTTCCGTTTTCAAAGTGTTTCCCAAGCATGGTTTCATAACCCATGGGAAGACGATTGATGATTCCGTCGGCTCCCGCCAGGCCGGCTGCTTCGGGAACGCGGTCATCATCAGGGGCCATCTGTACGTTTCCCACCCAGATGTTTTCCCGGACCGTGAGGGGGTATTGAATATAATCCTGAAACACCATGGCGATTTCACGACGCAGGGACGCCGGCTCAAATCGGCGGTAATCGATTCCATCCATGGTGATCCGCCCTTGGGACGGATCATAAAGCCGGCAGGCAAGTTTGGCCAGGGTGGATTTCCCGGCCCCGTTGTCGCCCACCAGGGCCACGATCTTTCCGGGTTTGATCTCCAGATCAATGCCGGAAAGAACTTCCCGCGTTGATCCCGGATAGTAAAAGCCGACGTTTTCAAATCGGATGCCCGCGCGCATGGGCCGGGGAACGGGCGCGGGATCAGCAGGGGGTTGAATGCCGGGTTCTAAATCCATAAACCCGTAAAAATGATTTAGAAACAGATTGTCTTCGTAAAGTCCCGTCAACCCGATCAAAACATCCCGAAGGCCGGACTGGGCCCGCTGAAACGCCTGCTGGTACATGACCATATCACCGATGGTGATATGGCCGTTCAGCGCCTCCCATGCAATATAAGCCAGTAGGGCAAAAAAGGACAGGACGGCCCCGGCCTGCGCCATGATCTCGTGGGCAGCCCTCGTCCTGGCCAGGTTGAGCCGCTCCCCGCGAAGAGTGTCTCGAAGTTCCCGGTGGCGGCGTCTGAACAGGTTCCCCAGATCAAACAATCGCAGCTCCTTGGCATGCAGAACATCGGTCAGTATCAGGTGATAATCATAAGCCCGGCGTTCGGTTGCCGTGCGCCGGGCCTGCCAGGCATATAGCCGGTCCGCATGTTTGACTTTTACGAGGATGCCGGGCAATACCGCAATAAGCAGCACAATAGCTACGGCCCAGTGGAGAAAGAATAACAGCCCGGCCAGCGCCATCAGGGAAATGGTGCTCTGGGCCAGTTGGGTCAGGGACTGGACAATGCGGGTCGGACGGTGAGGCGCTTCCTTCTGGGCGCGGTAAAATGTGTCGTGATAACGCGGATCTTCATAATAAGCCAGGTCCACTTTCGCGGATTGGCGGTGGATCATGCCTATGACATGATCCGTTACCAGGTGCCCCTGGTGTTCGCGGATAATACCGGCGGCGGCGGTGCAGGCAGCCCCCAGCAGCGTGGCCATGCCGGTGGCCGCCACCAGCAAAAGAATTTCCCGCAGCACGGCGGCCTTGTCCGGCGCACTGATGCCGTCGGCAACGGCATCAAACGTCAGTTTGATCAGGTAAAGAATTAAAAGCGGCAGCAGGGCCTGGACGATGATGAGAAATGATCCCGCGATGGTCCAGTTCCGGGCGCTTTCCCATACCAGTTTCACAGCCCGATGCATCTGCAAGAGGCCGCGGATTCGTTGCGACAGATCAACGCGCAAAAAAGTAACCCTTACGTATGAAAGATGTTTTCCTTTGCAAAACCATGATGGTTTTTGTATACAGAACCCATAAATTTGTAAAGAAAAAGCACGGACGGCTCAGCTAAACAGGGAACGGCCATGTCGGTAAAAAATGCCATGCTGTTTATTGAAAAAGTGGGAAAAGATGATGCCTTAAAAGCTCGGATTCGAGCCGGTGGGCGGGACATGTCCCTTGATCAGGTGGTTGATATCGGCAGGGATATTGGGCTGGAATTTACGGTTGAGGAGCTTCGCACGGCGTTTGTGAGAGATTGGAATTTGCGGTACACCTTTTATACCAGCGGCATATCGCGATTATAGCCTCGCAATTCATCAAATCGTTTCGCTACCTGGCTGAAATAAGAGAGGGGACTGGCTCCTTCCAGGATAAATTTACGATAAAAGAACTGAGGAGCATCCAGGAATACGGGCAGCGCATAGCGATACAGGATATCCAGCTCTCTGCCCATGCCCTGGTGTATCAACCGTTGATAGGACAGGCATCCACCACTGTCCCATGACGGCCTTTCGGGTTCTAAATCCGCAACCGGTTTCCCGGTTGCCAGGCTTAAAATCACATCCGCGGCCAGCCGGCCGCTCTGCAGGGCAAAATGAATCCCTCCGCCATTTGTTGGATCGACCAGATTGGCGGCATCTCCCACCAGACACACGCGCCTTGACGCAATGTCGCGGTGTCCTCCGTAAATAGGAACCGGGTGCGCCAGGCGTCTCACCGAATGGATACTCCTGGAGGGAAAACTCTTTTGCAGAAAATCATTAAGACTCTCAATTAATATGGCATCTTTATTCCGGGACCATGCGATTACCCCACAACTCAAATAGTCTTTTTTGGGGAAGATCCAGCCGTAACCCATGGGCAGACAGAAAAGGTTGATTGTCAGGAAATCTTTTTCTTTTTCATAAACCTCCCGTGCGACTTCGAGTTCGGCGTCGATTGCCAAGGCAAACGGGGCGGCGGAATTCAATCCTAGGCACTTTGCCGTTTTACTGAAGGCGCCGTCCGCGGCAATCACAAAGTCTGCGTGAACCGTATTGCCTTTTTTATCATGTAACGTAACCCGGTTGTTTTTTTCCTCGACAAAAGTTACGTGATATCCATCTCGTAATATGATGTTTCCATTACCCAGCGAAACCGCCTTTTCGATCAGGTGATGGTCAAAATCGCGTCTGTTCACCATCATAAAGGGGGGGGATTCGGTCCTTCTTTCTGTCGTTTTTTGTGCTTTATGGTCGTAGAGGAACTTGGTCTTATGGATCTCCGCCTCCACAAAACGCGAAATATTCCAATCAAAGAATGACCTGATCTCAGGAGATAGGCACCCACCGCAGCTTTTGGCGCGCGGCAGCTGTTTTTTTTCTATAAGTAAAACGCGCAAGCCACTTTCAGCCAAATGCAACGCGGCCATTGCTCCGCCGGGACCTGTGCCGACAATAGCAACATGTGCAAACGTCATGTTTATCCCCTCTTATAAAAATATGATCGCAGTGTGAAGTGTTCAGCACAAAGGATGATATAAGAAAATCCAGCGAAAGGCCATCAAGTCATATTTTAAAAAGTACCATAATATCCGCTTTTCAACACTTTTATTATCCCGTCCTCCA
>CAZRES010000044.1:0-21862 GCA_964598885.1 uncultured Desulfobacteraceae bacterium
GCAGAGCGAATTCATTTCCGGGGGAAATTCCCAGTTTCCGGGCCACCGCCTCCCGCACGCCGGATTCCGGAAGCAGGTTGACAAAAAAAGGACGGGCCTGATCATCCGCGTAGGACGCATTCTGGACCGGCAATGAGAGAGACAGGGGCGCGACATCTTTTCCGGCGATCCATTGCGGATCATATTGAAACGAAAACCGCTGCTGCCTGTCGCAGGACAGTACGCCGACGTAATCGTCGCCAAGAAAAACCGAAAGCTGGGCCGCCATCAACGCCGAACGGCTTTTGATGTGATGTGAAGCTCCAGGCCCAGACCCTGTAGAATCTGAAAGACTTTTCCAATCTAAGCCGTTTCTTTGCCGCGTTCCAGTTCCCCGAGAAACCGGGTGCCGACGCCGCACAGGGCCGCTGCTTCCGCCTGGGTCAGGTTATCCGACTTGCGCTTGGTCCGTATCGCATTCCCCATATCCGCCGGCGATAAAATCATCCCGTCCGGTATTTTTTTGTTACGAATGATCACCCCATGATTAAAATCTTCCTTTTCGGGAATAATAGCATACAATATTCGATTGTAATGCAATATATTCCCGAACGGGTTTAAAGGCCAGCTTGAGCCTAAAATATCCGCAAAAACAAAGAAACCTCACCCAGACTCAGCTCGCCAAACCGGAGGTGGCGGTTTTTTTCGATTTCCGTGCCGGCCACAGCTGTTGATTCCCTATGATTAAAATTTCAAGGGTTAGCGCCAGGGGGTGAGGGTTCCGGCAAAAGAAGCGGCGGCGGGTCTTCCCCCTCGGGAACAAATACCAGGGCCGCGGAATTCATGCAATAGCGCTGGTCGGTGGGCGGAGGACCGTCTGAAAAAACATGCCCCAGATGAGAGCCGCTCAAAGAGTCCACCACCTCGATGCGCTCTGAAAACCAGCCTTTATCCCAGATATAAGACACCGCCAGGGGGTGGATCGGCCGGGTGAAGCTGGGCCAGCCCGTACCCGATTCAAACTTGTCTTCGGAGCGGAACAGGGGCTGTCCGGTGGCCGCGGAATAATAGATCCCTGTTTTCTTGTTGTCGTAGAGGGGGTTTTCAAAGGTAGGCTCGGTGCCTTCCATTCTCAGCACCCGGAATTGGAGTTCGGTGAGGCGCTCCTCCCAGGCATCCCGGGGCAGATCCACCGGAAAAAAAATGTCCGCATTCTCGGGGTGGATGATCCTCTGTTCCGGATCATAAACTTCCATATCCGTGGTCAGGAGTCGGCCGTCCACCGTCAGGTTTGAAACGATCTTTGAAACCTGCTGTTGGGCGTCCCTCCAGTTTTCGGGCTGGATTTCCCGGATCCCCTCCAGAGCGGTTGCGGCAAAAAGATCAAGAAAACCTCCCGGTGCCGCGTCCCCCCACAATTCTTCGAGACGGGCGTCCCGGCCGCAGGTGGTGCGGTAGAATTTATAGCGAAGAGGGCGTTTTTCGTAGTAATTCTGGTGGTATTTCTCGGCCGAATAGAATTTTTCCAGGGGTTGGATCTCGGTTGCAATCGGTTTGTCGAATTTTCTTGCAATGATTTCCCGGCTCTTTTCAGCCATCTGTTTCTGCTCTTTGGTGTGGTAGAAGATCGCACTGCGGTACTGATTTCCTCTGTCGCAGAACTGCCCCTGTGCGTCCAGCGGATCAATGTTGTGCCAGAAGGTCTCGAGAAGCTGTTCATAGGTGACATTTTCCGGATCATAAACGATCTGGACCACTTCCGCATGGCCGGTATTGCCGGCGCTGACCTGTTCATAGGTGGGATCGACGACATTCCCGCCGGCATAGCCCGACGTGGTGGATAGCACCCCGTCAATTTCGTCAAAGGGCGGCTCCATGCACCAGAAGCACCCTCCGGCAAATGTGGCTTTAGCATTGTCTTGTGCGGCCGCCCCGACAGGGCAGAAAAATAACGTCATCAGTATGAGAAGGGCAAAAAACCTCATGATTCTTTCCTTTCCAGATAATTTGTTTCAAATATCATCATATTTTCCCAAAACGCCTTTAAAATAAATAATTGCAAACCCGTATTTTGTCCCCTCAGCAAAGGTATTTTTTCCTTCCTTCTTGTCCACTTCCCGAAAGACATTCTTAAGGGTTTGACCCAAAAACGATCCGGTTTTAATGATAAATCTTCTGAATCAGCCATGCCCGGTTTTTCCGAAAGGCGACAGATGCCAACATCGGCTCCTTCAAGGCCGGCATGGCGGCAAAAATTGCAAAAATGATCTCCTGAGTGGTTTTCACGCGCCCTCCTTATTTATAAGTTGTCTGTAAACGGGGCAGTCTTTTACAAATTATACAAAACAAGCAGCCAATTCATATAAGCTTTTTGGGCGTCTTTAAAAAGTGAAGTCCATCTTTTATCTTTCAATATGGAACTTCTGTACTGATCCCGTTTTTGGGCAGTTTGTCAACACCGTCATTTCCGAGAAAGTGATTGCAATCTTTACACTTTGTAAACAGCGCCCCTGAATTACGGAATCCAAGCGACAAAATAACCCGATCGTAACCAAGCCGTAATTTAGAGAGATTATCAGTAATCATTCATCTGCAGTACAGACCCCGATGACCGGGGCGATTTTTTAACATTACCAAAAAAACCAAAAAGGAGGTTGCTTAATGTCAAATCTTGCAAAACAGAAAACCAAACTTTATTTTTTTAGAATGTTGATCGTGTTAATCGTTGCTGTCCTGACCACACCGTGCGCCTGGGCGGCAAACCCCAATAACGATAACAATGCGCAAATCCACAACATCATCATGATGGTGCCGGATGGATGCGCTCAGAGCATCCAGACCCTGGCACGCTGGGTCAAGGGCGCACCGCTGAACGTAGATGGCCTTAATACCGGTATGGTCAAGACGTTCATGGCGGACTCGATCATTACAGATTCAGCGTCCGCTGCAACGGCATTCGCCTGCGGACACAAAACTTCCAACGGATTTCTGGGGGTCGGCCCCAGAAGCGACACCCTGTTAACCGGTTTTACGGCGACGGCACGGCCCTATGCGCCGATTGCTTCGGTGCTTGAAGGTGCAAAATACAAAGGCAAATCAACGGGGTTGATTGCCACCAGCCGGATTACCCATGCCACCCCCGCGGGTTTTGCCAGCCATGTCCATGACCGCGGTTTAGACAATGAGATCATGGAACACATGGTCTATGAGAATGTCGATGTGGTTTTCGGCGGCGGCGCCCGTCACCTGATTCCATCTGGAACCAGCTATACCACGACTTTCGGGGATTCATGGGGCGGAAAACGAACAGACGGCGAAGACCTGATGCAGGTGCTTCTTGATAATGGCTATCAGTTTGTGGACAACAAAACCGACATGATGGCATTGACCGACGGTCCGGTGTGGGGTCTTTTCGATGACAGCCATATGGATCCGGAACTGGACCGGGACGACCTGCATCCGACCCAGCCGTCCATCGCCGAAATGACCGAAAAGGCCATTGAACTGCTTTCCAAAAACAATAAGGGATTCTTCCTGATGGTGGAAGGCAGCCAGATCGACTGGGCCGGCCATGCTAACGACGGGGCCTACATGACCTTTGATTTTCTGGCATTTGACGATGCAGTGGGCAAAGCGCTCGATTTTGCCAAAGAAGACGGCCATACCCTGGTTCTGGTTTTCCCGGACCACAATACCGGCGCCCTGACCATTGGTCATGAGATGACAGATTTCCCTCCGGGCTACACAGGCACCACGATTGAAGATCTGATCGATCCCATCAAGGACGCCACAATGACGATCCAGCAACTCCTTTACGAGATCCCCAGCCCGGCCACCGCCCAGGTCGTGATCGATACGTTTGCCCAATATCATGGCGATTATTGGTCCGAAAACATGACCCTGGATCAGGCTCAATATGTGGCGGACACATTGAACGCATCAGGCCCATACTATGCCTATTATCCGATTGCCGAGTATGTCAGCAAAAACCTGACCATTTTCGGATGGACAACCCACGGACACACCGGTGAAGATGTGCCTTTATGGGCCTATGGTCTCAACCGCCCGATGGGGACCCTGGATAATACCGAACTGGCGACCCTGGTTGCCGATGCATTTAAATTCAGCCTCAAGGATATGACGACCCGCTTGTTTTGTGATATCTCAGCGTCAGATGGTTACCAGCTGGATACTAGCGACCCGAATAATCCGGTGATCAAATTTTATGATGCCGAATTCCCGGTCAATAAAAATATCATGCGGGTCGGTGCCTCAGAGTTCTTGATGGAGGGAATCGTGGTGTACGCGCCTGAAACCAATAAAGCCTATGTCCCCCTGGAAGGTTTAAAACTATACTCCATCCAGGGGTGGTAAGAGGGTGAGTGCTTTTGTGTTATCATCTCTAATCTGATGCAAAAAGGGTGAACGGATATTGTAATAGCTTTTTCGTTCACCCTTTTTTTATGATTTTCAGGGCTATTTGTGCTTATCGTGGCATGCCTTCATGGCCGCATCGAGCGTGTTCAATGCCTTTTGTACAAGAGCCGCATCACCGGTTTTCCAGGCGCTCTTCAGCATTCCACAGGCATGATTGTAAGCCGGGTAGTCTTCATCTCCTTTTCCCTTGAACTGCACCATTTTTTCCGAGTCTTCCAAAAACGCGAAAACCGCTTCCTCCGAGGGCAGGCTTTCTTCAGAAGACACTTGCATCAGCTCTTTGAAGATTTTTTTCATCCGTTTTTTCAAGGTGCTGTATTTAACATCCACTATGTCCTTTTTCGGTTTTTCCTTTTTCTCCTCTTGTTTGGTTTTGGGTCTTCCCTTAAGCTCCGGGTGCTTAACCTTCATCTTGAATTCAAATTGGCCGTCAGCCGGATGGATTTCCACCTTGATTTCCTCAAAATTCTTCATTTCAGGGGCATTGTCCGGCAACGCTTCTCCTTTAAAAAATGAAAGCAATGCTTCCAGATGAGTGATCAACTCATCTGCGGATACCGTCTGCTTGATTTTCTGACCCGATCCCATATCCCTCCTCCTTTTGCAATGGCCACAGAGTTAAATGATCTGTTTTTCAAAGGGTTTGTGGTCACCTATCCTGTATGCCTGTTCATCATTTTTTACGCCCAGACATCGGTAAATCAAGTCCCGGACATGGGGTCTGAAAAATCCGTATTGACGTTGAAAACAGTCATCCCAGACCATTGTCAGCTCCTCAAAATGAATTCCCACGCATTGAAAGTAATGCGTTTTGCGCTGGGCGCTCGGCTCATAATGTTGTATAGCAATCCTGTTCCTGGCACGGAATAACGGAGCAGATGTTTTCGATGAATTTTTATCGTTTACGCCGGAGCCGGGCGCGATAGATGATGGCCACCAGGTTCATGCCCAGCACCAGGGTGATGAGCACCAGGGCCGTGCCGTACTGGAGATGCCGGGTTTTTTCGATTTCCGTGCCCGCCGTGGCCAGAACATAAATATGATACGGCAGGGCCATGACCGGCTCCAGGATGGACTTGGGAAGAAGGGTGGTAAAAAAGACCGCCGCCGTAAACATGATGGCCGCGGTTTCGCCGGCGGCCCGGCTCAAGGCCAGGATCCCGCCGGTCAGCATGGACGGCAGAGCCGCGGGCAGCACCACCCGGTATATGGTCTGCCATTTGGTGGCCCCCAGTCCCAGCGAGGCCTCCCGGTACGTATCAGGAACGGCCTTGAGGGCCTCTTCGGACGCGCCGATGATCACCGGCAGGGTTAAAAATCCCAGCGTCAACGCGCCGGAAAGAATACTGACTCCCAGATCCAGCCAGATTACAAATACCGCCAATCCAAACAGGCCGAATACCACCGACGGCACGCCGGCCAGATTGCTGATTCCGAAACGGATGATTCGGACGACCATGCCCTGCCGGGCATATTCATTTAAATAAATAGCCGATGCCGCACCCAGAGGAAAGGCGATCATCATGGAACAGATGCTCAAATACACCGTCCCGACGATACACGGCAATATCCCGCCCTTGGTCATGGAATCATAGGGCATCTGAGTCAGAAAAGTCCAGTTGATGGCCTTCCATCCGTTCTTTATCAGAAAAAAAACGATAATCGCCAAGGCCAGGGCATTAATGACGGCGGCCAGACGGAACAGAAAAAACATGCTTCCTTCGATGAGCCGGCGTCGACCACTGCGACCTATAGGTTTCAAAGGCGTTGAAATCGCTTCGTTCATCTCTTCATCCATCCGTATTCATAAAAAAGTTTTACACGGCGTCGTCACAGGGTCGCGGCCCCCACCTGCCGATGCTTATGGGAGATGTAATCCGCGATGAAATTAAATATCAGCGTGAAGATAAACAGGGTCATACCCGTGGCGAACAACGCGAAATAGTGATCCCCGCGAAACGGGGCTTCTGCCATTTCCGCGGCAATGGATGCGGGCATGGGGCGCACCGGCGAAAAAAGGGAGGACGGCATCATGGCCGCGCCCCCGGCCACCATGAGCACCACCATGGTCTCCCCGATGGCCCGGGACATGCCCAGAATCACCGCCGTGCTCAGCCCCGAAAGGGAAGCCGGAATGATCACCCGCACAATGGTCTCCCAGTGAGTGGCCCCCAGGGCCAGGGACGCTTCCTTGAGCTCCGTCGGCACGCTGGTGATGGCATCCTCGGAGATGGTGCAGATGGTGGGCACGGACATAAAGGCCAGCATCACCGAGGCGTTAAACAGATTCAGGCCCGTTGGGATATTAAACGTATTCTGCAGGAAAGGCGCCACCACTACCATGCCGAAGAACCCGATAACCACCGATGGCAGAGACGCCAGCAGCTCTACTAAGGGCTTGGCGATTTCCTTTAAGCGCGGTGTGGCGATTTCGGCGATATAAATGGCCGTCATGATGCCTAAAGGAATGGCCAAAGCCGCCGAGCATACAGTGACCGCCAGGGAAGCCACGATCAGGGGGAAAATGCCGAAATCCGGCGGATCATAGGTGGGATACCAGTATTTTCCGAATAAAAAATCCGTAACTGAAACTTTCTCAAAAATCGGCAGTCCTTCCCTGGCCAGAAATATCAGAATCAGACACAGAATGGTGATGGACACAAAGGCCATCATGAAAAAAAAGCCGCGGATCCCAAATTCCTTAAGTTGTCGGCTGGTCCGTTTCATTCCATAAAACCTGTAATTTTTATCGTAAAAACAGTAATGGAAACCGATTTATCCGGCTCCCATTACTGGCTGTATTGCTTATTTTAATTAAGAAAAAAATTAATAACCTGATAATTCGATTGTCCACATCGTCATCAATTAATAAAGCGGCACAAAACCGGCTTCGGCAACGATCTTTTGACCTTTCTGAGGATGCATGACAAAATTGATAAACTGCAGCGTCACTCCCTTGGGCCACCCTTTTGTGAACATGTAAAGCACCCGGCTGATGGGATAGGAACCGTTTAAGGCATTATCCAAATTGCCTTCCACGCCGTTGACGGTCACGGGTTTGAGTTCATCGTTGATGTAGCTTAACCCTACGTAACCGACGGCAAAGGTATTTCTTGCCACAGCCTGGGCTACGGCGCCGTTGGATGCCTGGAGCAGGGCTCCCGGGTAAACTCTTTCTTTTTTCATGACAATTTCCGACCAGACTTCATAGGTGCCGGAAGACGTGTCCCGTGAAATCACCACCACCTGCTTGTCCGGGCCGCCGACCTGCTTCCAGTTGGTGATGGAGCCGCTATACATTCCTTTTAACTGGTCCAGGGTCAGATTGGATACGGGGTTGGTCGGGTGCACCACCGGAACGATACAGTCATAGGCAATGCCGAACGGCACCGGATAGGTCCCTTTTTCAACGGCCTGAGCCACTTCGGAGGTTTTAATAAAACGCGATGAATTGGCAATATCGGTGGTGCCGTCGATAATCGCTTTGATTCCCTCGCCCGAACCTCCGCCTGACAGGGAAACGTTTACGTCCGGATAGGCCTTCATGAAGGCTTCGGCCGCTTTCTGAGCAATGGGAAGAACGGTGGTGGAACCGATAATTTTGAGGTTTTCGGCAAAACACTGGCCGGTAAACAGCGTCAATACCATGGTCACAAGGATCAGTTTCAATATGTTCTGTTTCATTTTCTTCATTGCTTTACTCCTTTGTTTATTGTTATTATTAAATTTATATGTGTTTTCTGCTGGGACCGCAATGCTTCATTCAAACAAAATATACTAACATTAATTATCAATTGTGACAAACCTGTTACAAAATGAAAAAAATATCATGATGCCGGCGTCACCGAAATGTCACTTAAGCTTCATTATTTTGTGATTTGTAGAGGTTAACGATTCCCTTTGACGGCATCCTCTAAATAAGGCGGGAAAAACAGACATGAGTAAAAAAATTCTTGTGGTGGAAGACGAGCAGGACATCCTTCAACTGGTCACATTTCATCTGCAGGCCGAAGGGTTTGACACCCTGACGGCATTAAACGGCGTCCGCGGACTGGAACTGGCCAGAGCGCAGATGCCGGACATGATTCTTCTGGACCTGATGCTCCCCGGCATGGACGGCCTTGAGATCTGCAAAACGCTTAAACGGGACCCCAAGACTGAAAACATCCCGGTGGTCATGCTCACCGCCAAAGGCGAGGAGATCGATCGGATCGTCGGATTTGAACTCGGGGCCGATGATTACATCACCAAGCCCTTCAGCCCCCGGGAATTGGTTTTGCGGCTCCGGGCCATTCTCCGGCGTTATGAAACGGAAAAACAGACCCCTTCAAAAATAGCTTTCGGTGATCTGCACATTGACCTGGACAGCTACCGGGTCTGGCTGGATAAAGAACAGATTTATCTGACAGTGACGGAATTCAACCTGCTGCTGGAACTGCTGGAAAACAAAGGACGGGTGCGAAGCCGAAACCAGTTGCTCGACCGGGTCTGGGGATACCAGTTTGACGGATACGCCAGAACGGTGGATACGCATATCCGCCGGCTGCGGCAAAAGATTGGTCCCTATGCCGATGCCATTGAAACCGTGCGCGGCGTGGGCTACCGCTTCAAGGAAAGTCAATGAAAATCTTCCGTTTCCGAACCAAGCTGCTGATCTATTTCTGGATTGTTCTGGCAATCGCCCTTTTCCTTCCGACCATCTATCTGTATCGCGCCATGGAAGCGGAAATTCTCAACGAAGCTGAAACCCATGCCGACACCCAGCTCGATTTTGTATCCTGGATGCTCTCCAGGCAACCGGTTTTCCAGAACAACGCCGCATTGGACCAATGGATCACGGACCTGGGCCGTCATCTTAACTACCGCATCTCGCTGATCTCCTGGGGAGGGAAGGTGTTGGCGGATTCTGATGTGGATTTTATCGAATTATCCCTTCTCGACAATCATGCAGACCGGGTGGAATTCATCGGAGCCGTTCAAAAGGGACGAAGTTCCAGCATCCGTTACAGCACCACCCTGGATCGCAAATTAATTTATGCGGCCCGCGCCCTGGATGTGCCTCCATATGGTAGAAACGTACTGCGGGTAGCCATCCCCCTGTCCCGGGTTGAGGCCCGGCTGGAAGACATTGCCGAACGTTTCTGGCTTGTTTTAGTATTTATCCTGGCGATGACCGGCATTCTTAATTATTTTCTGGCAAGAAATCTGGAAACTCCCATCCGAAAAATCATCCAGGCCACGCGCCGTATCGGAAGCGGCGACTACCGGGAACGGATCGAAGTCCTCGCTTCCGTTGAATTCGAGGAACTGTCCGCCTGCCTTAATGAAATGACGGAAAAAATTCGAAGCCATATCGGTCAGATCGAGCAGCAGAAGCAGGAATTCGAAGCGGTTTTCGAAGGTATGCAGGAAGGCGTTATGCTGCTTGATCAAAACGGATACATCAAGGCCTCCAATAACGCCCTGGCTCTGATCGCCCAGTGCATGCCGACGTGTGAGGGGCATCGGCCTATGGAAATCTTTCTGAATCCGGAAATCCAGAAAGCCTGCGATGAGGTGCTCGCGGGAAAAGACCATATCCAGATGAAAGCGGCCATTGACGCGGATACCGTTTATGAAGTCAACGTGGTGCGCATCCCCTCGGGCGGCGCGGTTACGGTTTTTCATAATATCAGCGACCTGGTGCATCTGGAAAAAGTCCGGCAGGATTTCGTGGCGAATGTTTCTCATGAACTCCGGACGCCGTTGACCTCTATCAAGGGATATGCTGAAACCCTGCTGGATCCGAAAATGCGATCTCATGAGACCATGGAAACTTTTCTGGGAACCATCTTAAAAAATGCCAACCAGATGTCCAATATTGTCAACGACCTTCTGGAACTGACCAAATTGCAATCCAGGGAACGGCCGGCATTGACCTTGACGGAGACCAATGCCGCCGCCTGCTTTACCGCGGCCGAAGAAACCTGCCGGATCATCTCCCAGGAAAAAAACATTCGCCTGGTCAACCGGATGCCGGAAACCATCTCCGTGACCGCCGAAGAAAACGCGCTGGTTCTGGTATTCCGTAATCTGCTGGACAACGCCATTCGCCACAGCGACGCCGGCACCACCGTTACCGCGGGTTTGGCGGATAAAAACGGCATGGCCACGTTTGCCGTTGAAGACGAAGGCCCGGGCATTCCTCTCCGTCATCAGAAACGGATATTCGAACGGTTTTACCGCATCGATAAGGAGAGAAGCCGAGCCTCGGGCGGCACCGGGCTGGGACTGGCCATCTGCCGGCACGCAGTCAACGCCATGGGCGGCGACATCTGGGTGGAAAGCCCGCCTCCGGGGAAAACCAAAGGCTCGGTTTTTTTCGTGGCCTTAAAAAAAGCAAACCAAAAATAAGCCGGCCGCCGTGACCGGTCATAATCGGTTTCGGCGCGATATGATAAGGAAAAACAACAATGGCAAATCCGATGAAAATCATGGCGAAAAATCTTAATTTCTATTACGGGAATTTTAAAGCCCTTGAGAATATTTCCCTGGAAATGAAAAAAAATCAGGTGACGGCTCTGATCGGACCTTCGGGTTGCGGCAAAAGCACTTTCTTAAGATGCCTCAACCGGATGAACGACCTGATTCCCGGAACGCGGGTGGAAGGGGGAATCTTTTTAGACAACGAAAACATTTACAACGACTTAGTGGATGTGGTCAGCCTGAGGCGGCGTGTAGGCATGGTCTTTCAAAAACCCAACCCCTTTCCTAAAACCATTTTTGAAAATGTGGCCTATGGCCTCAAGGTCAACGGCATCAGCAACAAGAGCATTTTACGGGAGCGGGTGGAAAAAAGTCTTCAACAGGCTGCACTGTTCGACGAAGTCAAGGACCGGTTCAATGATTCGGCTCTGGGTCTTTCCGGAGGTCAGCAGCAGCGGCTCTGCATTGCCCGAGCCCTGGCCGTGGAGCCCGAAGTGATCCTCATGGATGAACCGGCCTCGGCCTTAGACCCCATCGCCACCCAGAAAATTGAAGAACTGATACATGAGCTCAAAGCCAATTTCACCATTGTCATTGTCACCCACAACATGCAGCAGGCAGCGCGGGTTTCGGATATCACCGCCTTTTTTTATCTGGGCCGGCTCATTGAAGTAGGGAACACCGACACCATTTTCACCCGGCCGTCCCTGAAACAAACGGAAGATTACATTACCGGTCGATTCGGTTAATCCAAGGAGTTGAAATCCCATGCAGCGTCACTTTATCAAAGAACTGGAAAAAATGAAAATGTCCGTGCTGAAAATGGCGGCCCTGACGCGCCGGGCCATTCAGAACGCCACCCAGGCCTATCTGAATCGCGATGAAGCCCTGGCCCGCCAGGTGGTGGACGGCGATCGGGAAATCAATGATCTGGAAATGGAAATCGATGAGCTTTCCCTGACCATGCTGGCCCTGGAGCAGCCCATGGCCAAGGATCTGCGATTTATCCTGGGCTGCACGAAAATCAGCAACGAACTGGAGCGGATCGCGGATCAGGGCGTCAATATTGCCGAGCGGACCGTATTTTTGTGCCAGAATCCGCCCCTGGAGCCTATCCCGGCCATGGAACGGCTCATTGAGGTGGTGGATGAAATGCTGGCAAAGGCAATTACCGCGTTTGCCGAGCAGAATACGGAAAAAGCTTTTGACATCAGCAAAATGGACGATCTGGCGGATCAATATACACTGGAAGTCCTTCAGTCGCTCATTGACTATATGGCTAAGAGTACCCCCCTGACGGAAAAACGTCTGCTCAACACCCGTCGCTCCATTCTGACCATCATCATTTCCCGCTGCCTGGAGCGCACCGGCGACATGGCCACCAATATTGCCGAACAGGTGGAATTTATTGTCAAGGGGAATAAAATCAAATATCAGTAGACGGCTTCGCAAAAAGTCCGGTTTTACTCATTCCGTAAATCAGGACTTGTGTGCTTTGCCGTCAAATCGGAAATCTCACTTTTAGTGAGATAACGCCATTTTCCCGGGGCCAGATCGCCCAGATGCAGACCGGCGATCCGGGTCCGATGCAGACCCGTCACTCGGTTGCCCACGATTTCAACCATTCGGCGGATCTGACGTTTACGCCCTTCTTTCAGGATGATCCGAAAGGATTTTTCGCCCAATTGCCGGACCTCGGATTTCCGGGTCCGGACTCCGTCCAAGATGATCCCGTTTCGCATTGCCTCAAGGGTCGCGTCCGATATGGGGGCGGCGACGCATACCTCATATTCCTTTTCGTGGTCAAAGGACGGGTGGGTCAGACGCAGATGAAGCTCCCCGTCGGAGGTCAGTAACAGCAGACCCGTGGAATCCTTGTCCAGCCGCCCCACGGGGAAAATCCGCTTTTCGATGTCGATTAAATCCATAACAATCTGGCGGCTTCCGTGCCGGCAACTGGTGATAAAGCCGGCCGGCTTGTTGATCATGATATAGACCGGAGGATCCACGTCCGGAATCACGAGCCGGCCGTCGACTTCCACACGGTCAGCCGCCGGATCGATCTTTGTTCCCAGCCGGGTCACCACTGTGCCGTTGACCGAAACTTTTCCATTTAATATATGATGCTCGGCTTTTCGCCGGGAACAGATCCCGGCATGGGCGATATAGGCCTGCAATCGAATCACGAGTTCTCCTGGGCGCATTTCAAGGATAGAATCTGTTTATCCCTGAAATACATTCAATCCCGCTAAAAATCAACCCGATTGCCTTGCGCTGACGGGACCTTTTTTGCAACCGCACTTGTGGTGCTTGTTTGAATTCTAAAATACCGAGACGCTTGATACGGCAGAAGGTGCTTAATTCTGGAATCTTACCATGTGTATGATAAGCCAAGGCTGAACGTCATGGGTTCCTTAAATTTCTGGGTAACATTATTTCCCTGGGTCCAGACCGTTTCTTCCCTTAATATATTTCCTATCTTTGCTTTTGCCTCGATCCGGTTTCTGAACTTTTCGATCCAGACAAAATCCAGTGTGGCGGCCGGATCTTCTTTGTGATCCGGATAGTAATTTCCGTCATCGATCATGCCGACCTTTCTTATCCGTTCCCCCATTTTATTGTATGAGAAGGTCACGCTGCGGGCCTTGATGTCGTATCCCAGGGTGATGTTAACCACAATGGGCGACAATCCCTGCAAGTTCCTCTTATTGGTGCTGTAGATGGTTTCCTGTTCCTCCGTAAGCGTGACTTCGGATTTCGTAAAGGAGACGTTGCCGGCGATATAATAATCTTCCACCCATTTGCTGATAAATGAAAAATCCTTGCGGCCGTCGATCTCCAGGCCGTAAAGGATGGCTTTGTCCGAATTATCAAATCCGTAAACGGGCAGTGACGAAGAGGGAATCATGACATCTTCAATGGGATTGTTGAGATGTTTATAAAACAGACCCAACTTGATGTTCTGGGTATCGGAAAAATAATGACCGTATTTCAGGTCAAAACTGTAGATGTCCGTATTGACCAGCCCGGGATTGCCCACGATGGTTGCCACTTCAAGGGGATGGAAATATTCGCCGCTGGTGAACTCCCGCAAGTCCGGAGCAATGTATGTTTTCGATACGGCAAAATCAATGATATTATCGTCGTCATAACGAAATTTTATCCCCATGCTCGGATAGATTTCACTGACGGTCAGTTCTTCGGGAACCCTGGCAATCAACCTTCTTTTGGACATATCCGGATTGGTTCTGTCTTCGACGAACTGGTAAACCGTCTGGGAAAAATCAACCAGCCGGGCTCCTAAAAGCACTTCAATTTTTTCCCCGGGTTTAAAAAAGGTATTAAGGTAGAAGTTTGTTTCGTCGACCTCGGCGTCATAGTGGTCGGCGGGCTTGAAGAGTTGACCGACGAGAAGGCTTCTCTCATTGTAAGGTATTTCCGGGCGGACATAGGTATCATAAATTCCTTCGATGGGTCCCGTCATGTCCTGATCATTAACGATGCTCCCGGCGCCCTGCTTCTGAAGAAAAAACTTGTTCTGCCGGGATTTTCGATCCTTTGCACTCATGGACATGCCGATTTCGACCGTGTCCGCTTCACTCAACAGGTCGAAATGGAATTTGTTTTTCGCATAAAAGGCCGTTACATCATCGGATGACTCGAGATTATTGGCGATATTGTTCGACACCTTGTGATCCAGAAAGGGCTCGCCCTCATTTCTATACGTGTAGTGGTAATTATTGGGCTGGTAAAGCTCGGCCGTTGCGTATTGCATGCCGAAACTGAAATCGGTTTTATTTCCAAACAGCAGATAATCAAAACCGCCGTTGATCTGGTCGACATTCAGGGTGCGCTCCTCCCAGTCCAGATAATACTTGGTCATGTCCTCGTCATTTGAACCCATGATGCCGTCTACAACCCTGGTGACGTCGTCGGCATTATGGGTGAAGAGTTTTGTATATTTTACATTAAACACATCGGCATAATCATAACCGAAATTAAAAAAGGCGTTATGGATGTATTCGGTGACGGATTTGTCGATGGTTCCGGATTGTTTAGGATCCGGATACAGTTTTCCGGTACTTTTTTGCATATCGTAGTTATAATAAGTTTCGGTTCTGGATGCAGAATCTGTTTCATATTCATAATTGCCAAACAGGGAAAAATGATGATCGCCCAACCGTAAGGCTTTGGCTCCCTCGATGCCCATTTCAAAGCCGGGGGGCTGGTCCTCTCTGGTTACATCATAATCCCGGTTCACATAATCCCGGGTAAATTCCGACAGCTCTTCTTTGGTAAAGTTGTCGGTCGTGAGTCCTTTGAGCGGTTCTCCCACAATCACCCTGGAATTTTTCAGGATGTCGCCATCAATTTCCCGGTAGCCGTCATCAAAGCCGAACATATCCGAATCACTGCCCTCATAGGTATATCTTTCGTCTCCGGTGTTCGTATCGGCTTTTGTCGCAACCGATAGTTTTACATAATCATCCATATCTTCTAAACTGTCCATGGTGCGGATATCAATATATCCGCCTCCGAAACTGCTGGGAATATCGGCTGTCGCGCTTTTCTGCACTTTCATGGAACTGATGGCCCCGGCAGGAAAGATATCAAGCGGCACGGCGCGTTTCAGCGGGTTGGGCGACGGAAGCGGCATGGAGTTCATTTCCGTATTGGAATACCGCTCGCCAAGCCCCCGTACATAAACATCCTTGCCGCCCACAAGGGTAACGCCCGTAACCCGCTTCAACGCTCCGGCCGCGGTGCTGTCCCCTTTTTTGTCGAACTCTTCGGAACTCAGAATGTTGGTAATGGCGTGGGTCTCTTTCTCCTCCGCCACCACGCTGGCAATGCTTCCCTTTATTTTCGGCGCCAGAACCACATACTCTTCCATTTCCAGGCTGGCGGGAGTGAGTTTAACGTCCAGTTGCTGCTGCTCACCTTTTTTTACCAATATGTCATGGAGTGTCCGGGATGCATATTCATAGTGTATGATGGAAACGGTCAACGGCACATGGGCCGGAACTTCAACCCGGAACTGACCATTCTTGTCGGTCCGGGTATCCACCGCCGTTCCTTTGACGAAAATGCGGGCATTCAACACCGGCTGACCGGTCCCATCAGCTAAAACGTTCCCATACAGAATTCCTTTTCCAAAGGACTTGTCCACCTGGGTTTCGCGGCCATCCAGGGGGGTGTCGATCATGATCAGGTTGTCATCATCCGATTCAAATTTAACGGCGACCTGTGTATCTTTGCCCTGCTTGATTTCCACCGTCCGTCTGAAATAACCCAGGTTTTGTCCTGTTTCATTTTTACCGAATATTTCCACCTGGTGTCTGCCCGTCTCCAGCATCAGTTTATATGATCCATCCGCATCCGTCCGGTATGAGGCGCGTCCATCAATCACCACCTCCACATCGGCCAGGGGTTTGCCGTCGGCAAATACAAAAATGCTTAAACTGCCGCTTTCACCGGCCCAGAGTAAGGCCGGGGCCAAAAGCAGGATAAAGAAGCTCGCAATCCAACACATCCATTTCATTTAAAAACACCCCATGCTGTTTTCCCTGCACTTTTCAATATTTCTTCGAATGACCGTGCCTTTGGAAAACAATTCATTGTCCTGAATTCTTTTCAGGTGAAACTCCGCCTGGTCATAATCTTTTGCCATGTAATAGGAATAGGCCAGCGCATAGCGAATATTGTCGTCATCTAATAGGTTGTATCTTTCAAGTTCATCTTTTACGCCGATGACCTTTTCATATTCGCCCCGCTCCAGGACGATGGCCACCAGTTGTTTTAATTTCTCCACCTTGTCATCCATGTGGGCATTTAAAAAAATGGCATGAGAATAATCCTTGATCCGCCGGTGCATTTCCACGGCATCCTTGAGGTATTTCCGGTCATGGTAGGCGCCCTGCTTGAAAAGATAAGCCGCGGTATGCATCATCTCTTTGTTCATGTACGCATGACCGAGCAGCATTTCTATTTTTGCGCTTTCGGAAAATTTTCCCCGGGCCAGCTCAAGTATTTTCGCGGCCTCAGTTGTCTGTCCCGCCTCCATCAAAAGTTGCGCCAGGATCATATACTCATCGGCGTCCGCATCGACCACGGCCATATACTTTTTTGCATTTTCAACCGCCGCCTGAAAAAGCCCGAGTTCCGCGAAATAATAATATTTCTGTTTCAAAAGGGCGGGATCTTCCGGAAAAAGTTCCAAACCGCTGTTAAGGGCGTGGACAGCATCGTCGTGTTGCTTGATCTTCCAGTAGCATTCAGCCCGCAATGCAAAAAGCGCCGCCCGGTCTCTTCCCCTTTCACCGGCCAGATCAAGATGTTTGACGGTATTGGCGTAATCCTTGATCTTGTAATAAGCCTGCGCCAGATGCGCATGAAGTTTTTCCAGCTTTTCCTTTTTTATTTTTTCCCCGTCAAATTCCGGTTCAGGTGTTTCCTCAATCTCGGTTTTTCCTATGGAGAAAAGATATTTCGGCGTTTCGCTTTTCCTGGAAGGAGCCTCAAATGTTTTTTCCAGGGTCGCGCGGATGGCTCTGGTGTAGTTGACAATGGCCTTATCATACTGCTCCATTTTTGCGTAAAGAACCCCTTGAATGGTATAATACCGCGCCTGGTCAAAATTCTCAGCGGATTGATCCACTTGAACGAGTTCTTCCATGGCCTTGTCAAAGCGTCCATCATAGATCATTAATGTGGCGATGGCCAGATGATCCACTTTCATGGACGTTTTGGCGTCGCTTGCAAACCCGCCGGATGGAATACTGGCAAACATCGTTATGATGAAAATAAATAGCTTCACTGTTGTTTTTATATGTTTCATAATTTTCTCCCAGGACGTCCGGACGGATGCCGTATGCCGCTTCATTTCAATGAGGGCGGAGGAATAATAACGCACGGGCTTTAGAGGGTAGTTGTGCGGCCGGTATACTTGCCGGTCAACATCAGGTATTAAAACTGATCTTCTGTCTCACCCATACCGGCACCGGTTCACCCTTGTATCGGGCGGGAGTAAATCGCCAATCCCGAATGCCGACCAGAACGGAATCCTCGAACACCCCTTGCGGCTCTGCTTCCAGAAGCTTGGTCAGTTCGACGCTTCCATCTTTGGAAATCAGAAGATTCACAACGACGTACCCCTGGATACCATCTGTCGCGGCGCTTGCCGGATATTCAATGGGGGCTCTGAAGGCCACCTGGGGTTTCTGGTCCACGGTCCCTTCGGTCATGGCGGTATCTTCGGCAATTTCATCGAGCAGTTCCGCGTCATCACCGGCAATATTGGCAGCGGAGAATTCGGGGATATCCATGGCGATTCCGCCGATAATGGCGCCCAGATCCGGAGGAGGCGCCTGAGGCGTGGATTTTGGCTTTGGTTCCGGTTTTTTCTCCGGCTTCTGCTTTTGCGCCACTTTCTTTTCGGTCTTTTCCACTTTTAAGATGCGCGTCTGCCGGTTAATCGCGTCCTCTTTTTTATCAAAGCCCTTGTTAAAGGTTACCACCAGCAGAACCATCAGCAGGCAGCCGATCAACATGGAAAAAACCGCCCCGACGCTCCGAAAAGTCATCCGGGAAGCCGAGTCGTAAAAATTATCCGTCATGATGTTTCACCCCAACTCCTTGGTAGTGGATACGGCGACATCTTCAGCGCCGCTCATTTTGACCTCATCTACGACATCGATTAAGGATTCAACGGGAATATTCATATCCGTCACAATCAGAACGGCCTTGCTGGTTGAACTCCTGAGCAGGTCTCTGAGTTTGCTCTGGATGGCCCAGACCTTTATGGGCTGGTTGTCGATGAAGATATCACGGTTGTCGTCGATATAAACCCGAATGACTTTTTCATCCAGCAAGGATGCCGAGGCCGCGCTGGGGCGGTTGATGTCAAGCTTCATATCCTTGACGAACGTGGTGGTCACCATGAAAAAGATCAGCAGGATGAAAACCATGTCAATCAAGGGCGACACATCAATATTGTCGACGGTCTGTTCTTTTCTTCTAAACTTCACCGGTGGTTTCCTTTATGCTTATAATGTCGGTAATCTGGTCGAACTCCAGGGCAAATCGCTGCTCTTTTCTATCCAGTCGTCTACCGATGATCAGTCCGGGGACAGCGACGATCAGGCCCAGTTCGGTGGTAAACAAGGCCTTTGAAATCCCGCCGGAGATGCTGCCCCCCTGGGAAAACATGACGCTGTGCTGAAGCGCGTCAAATGTTTCAATCATCCCGATAACCGTGCCCAGCAGGCCGATCAGGGGGGCCATAATGACAATCGTCTTGATCAGTAAGGCGTATTTCCGGATACTTCTGAAGTATGGCGACAAAGCGTCATTAATGTAGTCCCGCGGTTTTTTGCCGATGGCCCCGGCCTCCGCGGCGGCCTTAAGCGCGTCCCTGATCGCGTAATCCATGATGCCCTTGCATTTTCGGTTGCCTGCTGCGTCGACATGCTTGCTTACCAGGCGCCGCACATTGTGCGCGGTTTGTCTTCGAAGCATGAGCCTCCGGGAACCGAGGGCATACCAGAGCATGAGGTTTAACACGAACAGGACCCACATGGCCAGGCCGCCCTTGTTCATTATGGAAATAAACAATTCCAGATAGGTGGTTATCGTTTCAATCATTTTGCCGCCGCGTATTTTTCATGCAGATTCACCACATGCAGGGCGCTTTGCTCCATTGAGCCCTTGATGTTTTCCGCCCAGCCATTGGCCAGGTTTCCCAGCAGGATGAGCGGGATGGCGACAAACAGTCCGAGCATGGTCGTCACCAGGGCTTCGGAAATTCCACCGCTTAAGAGCTTGGGGTCGCCGGTACCGTAAATGGTGATCACATCAAAAGTGCTGATCATGCCCGTCACCGTTCCCAGGAGCCCCAGAAGCGGCGAAACCGCCGCGATCACCAGGATAAAGCTGCCAAAACGATCCAGTGCCCGGTTCTCATTCAGGATGCTTTCCGTGATGATATCTTCGATATGATCCCTGTCGCTGGTGATATTTCTCAAGGTGGCCCTGATGACCCGGGCCGTGGAACCTTTAAAATCCTTGATGGCTTCATAGGCTTCCGAGACCTTGCCGCTTTCAATCTTTTCATAAACCAGCCCGGGAATCCGCTTCACCCGGCTTCCCGCCCGCAGCAGAAACAGGCCCCTGGCCAGAACCAGGAACACACCCAAAATCCCCAGCCCAAGAATGACATATCCAATAATCCCGCCACCTTCGATGACGTCCTGGACTGTTTTTTCCTTTTGATATTCAACATCCTTATCCCGGTTTTCATAAATAAAAATATCCAGCGTTGCCGGCAGTTGCTTGTCGTATAACGCCTGGGCGTCGTCATGACTGCCGGGTTGGTTCCAGATCTTGTATTCCCCGTTTCCCGCCGGCGCCAAGGCGCCTTTTATCTTTGTGGATATGCCGTACGCGGCAATATTGCCGACTTCGATGATTTCGCCCTGTGCGATGGAGCCGTCCATAAGGTAAAATTCGCCGTCTCGTATGCGTATGGATGACAAGGTATTATAAAGATTGGAGGCGGCGGTAAACGCATGCGCCATCATGTCAACCTGTGATACCGCCTCGTCATCCACCCACACCCCATGATTCTCAAGTTCCATTTTGGCTCGGATGATCACGCTGTTGATGATCTCCTCATTACTGGTAATATCCTGAAACGTATCCTGCGCGTTTTCAATTCTTTGTTCTATTTCCTTCAATTCCCTGGACAGGCCCACATATTTATCCTGCAAGCTCCTGACCTTGTTTTTCGCGGCGGTGATCTCGATCTCCTGCTGGTTCCGCTCGTTTTCCAGCCGTTTGACGAGTTCCTCCTTCTGGGCCTTCAGAAAGGTGTATTCCTTCATGTAAGCGTCCGAAAGTTCTTCGGCGCCGGCAGCATTCATCCCGAAAACGATCATGAAAAATATCAGCAAAACGGTTAATTTTCTCATTGGTTGCCCCCTTTGAAAAACAGCGCATTGGGGAGCGTAAAGTAACCGGTTCGGATTTGCTTGTTAAGACCGTCAAACAGCGCCAGTATCATTTTTTTCTGTTCTTTATCCTTGATGGTTTTATAGGTGTAGCCATCCCCGTATTTGCTCGCATACCCGACCGTTTTGTCCGGGGTGGAGAAAAAGAGCATGACCGAACCTATTTTGGCAACGGTTGCCTGCATGGTTTCCCCATCCAGCTTGATATTTTGTTTAAACAGACCGATTTCGCTGGTCAGCCGGATATTGTCTTCATAACTGGACCATAGCATTGCCAGGGCTCTTTCTTCCGTGATGAGATTCTCCTTTAAATCGGATTTTATCTTTTCCAGGGCCGCCAGCCGCTCGGGAGTCTTAAACGGAAGCCCCTCCCGGATGTTTGCTTCCAGCATGTTGAAAGCATATTTCAACAACGGCCTCAATTCGACATTTTCGGTTGCAGTGTTGGCGATTTGTATCTGAATCTTTTGAAGCTCCAAATCCGCCAGTTGAATGGAGGTATTGACCCTGTTAATCTGTGCTTCGCTGTCAGCAATCTGCAGCGCCAAAGATTTCATCTGCGCTTTATAATTTTCCTTATTTGCGTCTAACCGGGTATAAAGCTCTTCAACATCGGCTCGCAATGCCATGATGGATTGAATCATTTCCGCGTCATCGGCCAGCCCTGGAGCTGGAGGAAACAGCATCATGATCCCCATGCAAGCGATAAAAATTTTAATATACATTGTCACAATCGATACCTCAGATGGTTGCAATCAAACAATTATCGTTAATTTTTCCTTAAAAAATTATCAGTTGCCGGCGCAGACCGCCGCCGGCAACTGATATTTCGTCCATTTTTATCTCACTCAGAATCATCCGCGTAAAATTCACCCGCTGGCGATGATTACCGCTTATTACAGTTCGAGCTCTTCATTGTCGACGCCGGCGTCAAATTCTGCTTCAATATCGGCGGCGGTGCCGTTGGCGTCGGT
>CAZRES010000045.1:0-21396 GCA_964598885.1 uncultured Desulfobacteraceae bacterium
CTATTTTACGGAAATCTGGATCGAAGACAAGACGGGCCGGAAGCTTCCGCCCGGCGAGATCGGCGAAATTGTCGCCAAAGGGCCGACGGTGATGTCGGGCTACTGGAATCTGCCTGAAATTACGGCACAGACCATCGTGAAAGGGGTTCTGCACACCGGAGACCTGGGGTACATGGATGAGGAGGGGTATTTCTACATTGTGGACCGGGCCAAGGACATGTACCGCAGCGGCGGTGAAAATGTATATCCGGCCGAAGTGGAAAAAATTCTGCTCAACCATCCGGACATCTCCCAGGTGGCCATCATCGGAGTGCCTGATGCCAAATGGGGGGAGGTGGGCAAGGCGTTTGTGGTTCCGAAAGAAAAAGGAAAAATCATTTCCATTGATGAGATTCGAAAATTTCTGGCGGACAAAATCGCCAAATACAAGCATCCCGTCCATGTGGAAATGTTGGACGAATTGCCGCTGACCGCCACCATGAAGGTTAAAAAATCAGAATTAAAGGCCAGAGCCGGTGAGGTCGAAGGTCCTGAAGCAAGGGTAGCGGCCGACAAGCAACATGCCGCCGGATAGTTTTAAATTACTATTGAATTAGAGCAGTTTCATCGCTACAAAACAGGGTTAAGGCGTTATTTCGCTAAAACCCTGTCTGGTGGTGAGGTAGAAATAATTATGAAAAAACCATCGTCCAAAAAACCAGCGGCAGCGGCCGGGATTGCCGAACTTGAAGCCCAGGTGCAGAAATTCATGCAGGAAAACGAGTTCTTCAATCTGCTCATCAGCTCCATGCCCGGGCTTTTTTATCTGTTTGACAGCGATTTTTTTATCCACAAATGGAATAAAAACGTGGAGATGGTCACGGGATATTCCGCCGAAGAGGTCCGGGCCAGGCATTTGTTTGACCTGTTTAAAGGCGAGGACCTGCGCAACATCCAGAAAGCCATTGAAAAAACTTTTTTAACCGGCGAAGCCAGCGTGGAAGCCGTACTCAATACCACTGACGGAAGGAAGATCCCGTATTTCTGGACCGGAGCTTCCACCACCATCGACGACAAGCAGTATCTCATCGGCATGGGAATCGATATCAGCCAGCGAAAGGCGGCCGAGAACGCTTTAAAAGAGAGCGAAGCCCTTTATCGCATCTTTGCCGAGCGCATGACCGAGGGCGTGGTTTTGTTTTACAATTTTAAAATACTGTTCGCCAACAAGGCGTTTACCGCCATGACCGGATTCGACGATCCTTCGCATCTCATTGATCGCAATATTATCGACATGGTTGCCGAAGGTTTTGATGTTTATTTCCGGGAGATGTTTGAGGCCTTGCAGGCCGGCGTGTGTATGGAGCGGTTTTTTCAGGCCCGGTGGGAGAAAAAAGACAAAGCGGAAATCTGGGTGGAGGGCAGGGCCAACCTCATCCGGTGGAAAGAAAAGCCTTCGGTTCTTTTGACGGCGCGAGACATCACTGAAGCCAAATTAAAAGAAATTTCTTTGCAGGAGGAAACCGAAAATCTCCGGCGGGAAAACATCACCCTGCGCTCTTCCATCAAGGACCGGTACCGGCTGGGAGACATCATCGGAAAAAGCCGGTCCATGCAGGCGGTATATGAACGCATCTTAAGCGCGGCATCGTCTAACGCCAACGTGGTGATTTATGGCGAATCCGGCACCGGCAAGGAGTTGGTGGCCCGGGCGGTTCATCATATGAGCCGGCGATCAGCCAAACCTTTTGTGGCGGTCAATTGCTCCGCCATACCGGAAAATCTCCTGGAAAGCGAATTTTTCGGGCATAAGAAGGGGAGTTTTACCGGCGCTCACGCGGACAGTCCGGGGTACCTGGACCATGCCGACGGCGGCACCCTGTTTTTAGATGAAGTCGGCGATATCAACCCGGGTCTTCAGGCCAAACTGCTCCGGGCTCTTGAGGGCAGCGGGTATTCGCCGGTGGGCAGCAGCGTGGTCAAGCATTCCGACTTTCGCATCCTGTCCGCCACCAACAAAAATCTGCTCGACCAGATCAAGGCGGGAAAAATGCGGGAGGATTTTTTCTACCGGATTCATGTCATTCCCATCAACCTGCCCCCCCTGCGGGAAAGAAAGGAGGACATCCCTTTCCTGGTGGAGCATTTTTTAAAGATTTACGCCAACGGCGGCGGGCAAAAGCAGATCAGTGGGCAGGTCATGGAACAACTGATGCATTATGACTATCCCGGAAACGTGCGGGAGCTGCAAAATATCATCCAGCGGTATCTGGTGGTCAATACGTGCGATTTTATTCCCCGAAGCGATCCGAGCACGCCGGCAGGACCGGATGCGTCGGCCGGCAACGGCCATGAGATCATAAATCATGCCGGCGCGGATCTTCATTCCAATATCGAAGTCCTGGAACGGGACATGATCCGGGCGACCCTGGAACAATTCAATCAGAACAAGAGCCGTGCGGCCGAGGCGCTGGGCATTTCCAGAAAAACCCTGGCCAGAAAGATCAAACGACTCAAGGTTTGATGTTTGTTTGAAAAGTTTAAAAAAGGAACATGTATGATGAATATACCCGCTACTCTGTCGGTTGCCAGCCCGGCATTTCAAAACGCCGGCCCTATTCCTGTCAAATATACCGCTGACGGTGAAAACATCTCCCCGCCGATCCAATGGGGAAAAGCGCCGAAAAAGACCGTCAGCCTGGTCCTGATCGCCGAAGACCCGGACGCGCCGTCGCCGCTGATCCCGTTGATCAACTGGGTGCACTGGGTGGTCTACAACATCCCGCCGGCGATCAATGAACTTCCCGAGGGCCTGCCCAACACGGCCGAACTGTCCGGCGGCATCCGTCAGGGCCTGTCATCGTTCAAAAAGTTCGGCTACGGCGGCCCGGCCCCGCCCTTCGGCGAGCACCGGTATTATTTCCGGGTCTATGCGCTTGACTTCAGCCCGGCGTTTCACAGCTCCAAGGTTGCCAGAAAACAGGTATTAAAAGCCATCCAAGGTCATATTCTGGCCCAGGGCGAACTCAGGGGGCGGTACCGCAGACGGAAATGATCGGCACAGGTAAGAATACGTTCATCATAAAAAAGGTTTATAAAAATATGAAAAATATGATTCCGTTTCTGTTGGTCGTTGTTCTTGTGGCTGGTTGTGCATCCATGCGCATTGAAGACTTCGAGAACCAGAAGCCTGATCTGGTGCTGGAAGAATATTTTAACGGGAATTTAACCGCCTATGGGCTGATCAAAGACAGGCAGGGGAAAATTACCAGTTCCTTCCGCGCCGCATTTAATGGAAGCTGGACCAACGGGGTTGGTACGCTTGAAGAGATCTTTGTTTATGATGACGGAACCACCCAGGAACGCGTCTGGATGTTCAGGCCCAACGGCAAAAATCGATACATCGGCACGGCCCCGGATATCGTGGGGGAGTCTGATATGTTGGTAACCGGCAATACGCTGCGCATGGACTATGTCATTCGTGTTCCTTATAAAGACAGCACCATCGACCTGACGGTGCGTGATTGGCTTCATTTGATGCCCGATGGCGTCATGCTGAACCATTCCTATATGCGAAAGTTCGGCTTTCGGGTTGCAGAACTCGTGGTTACGATTATCAAGGACTACCCAAAAGATTGAGACATCCCGCGCCCGTGATCTTCAAGTGATTACATCGAATCACTCCCGCTGGTGAGTTGACAGACGGATTTTCCTGGTTGGAAATCCTTTGCACGGACACGCTCTGCCTGACGCCATCCATCCGGATCACCATTACAAAATCAAATAGATGATAAATCATTGCCATATGGGGTCTTGCCTGTATGGCGCCAATGATTTTTTATGCGCATAATATGGACCCATGAACAGGAACAGCCGATTTTGCCAAAAATTTGCCAAAAAAGGAGGATTGACATGTCGCTTAAAAAATCACTGGGCATTTTACTATGTGTTTTTCTGATTTTTGGTGTCTGGGGTTGTGGTGGAGATGAGGAAGATACGGCTGCAACGGATATCCAGCAGGAAACGCAGGATGTAGCAGAGGAAGCAGGAGAGGCCGCGGACGCCATGGCTGAAAAAGCCGATGAGAAAAAAAACGAATACGTAAAGGAAATGGAGCAGCAATTATCGGAATACGATCAGAAAATTGATGCGCTTCAGGAAGATATTTCGGCAAAAGCGAAAGACTGGTCGGATGAATCAAAAGAAGCCGCAAATAACACCCTTGAAGAACTGAAAGACCAAAGAGATACGGTAGAAAATCAGTTGGAAGATTTGCAGGATGCCGGCGCTGAGACCTGGGCGGATACGAAGGAAAAAATTGGCGACTCAATGAAAGATCTTGAAGATGCTTATACGTCCGCGAAGGAAAAAACCATTGAAATGGGTTCATCCGTCACGAACTAGCAACCGGACGGGAAAGGAGATTAAGAAATGCTTAACTGGGCGCTTACATTTTTTGTCATTGCCATTATTGCGGGTCTGCTGGGATTCACCGGAATTGCCGGCGCGGCCGTGGAAATTGCCAAAATTCTGTTTTTTATTTTTCTTATTCTGTTTGTCGTTTTTCTGATTGCCGGCCGGCGGCGGCGGCCGCCTGCGTAGCCGGCTATTATTGTCTTTAAAACAGGCTGATCACTTCATACTCATTGCCGGATCGGGAAAAAGTAACTTTTTCCCCTTTTTTAATGACCAGCTGCATTTTAATATTTTCAACGAGAACATTTGCTTTAAAACCGCGCAATCCCTTTGACAAGGCATATTCGGCCATTCGCTGTTGCAGGGCGCTGCCCAGGCCGCATTTCTGCCATTCCGGTCGGATCATGTAGGCGACTTCAGCAAGGTTGTCCGTGGGATCGACAAAATAGCAGGAGGAGCCGATCACCTTTTCATTTTCCCGCTCTTCAATCACGGCTGTAAAAGGTTAAATCATATAATTTTAGTTAGTTATATTTTTATCGTGCCCTCCCGTTGCCAAACTTTGAACAGTAGTATATTGTTTTCCTAAGCTTTTTTTATGACTTCGGGCAGGTGCTACTATAAATTTTACAAAAAGGGGTTATAAAAATATGAAAAAAATGATTCCGTTTCTGTTGGCCGTTGTTCTTGTGGCTGGATGTGCGTCCATGCGCATCGAAGACTTTGAAAACCAGAAACCTGCTCTGGTGCTGGAAGAATATTTTAATGGGGAGTTGACCGCCTATGGGCTGATCAAAGACAGGCAGGGAAAAATTACCAGCACCTTCCGCGCCGCATTTAATGGAAGCTGGACCAATGGGGTTGGTACGATTGAAGAGGTCTTTGTTTATGATGACGGGACCACCCAGAAACGCGTCTGGACGTTCAGGCCCAACGGCAAAAATCGATACATCGGCACGGCCCCGGATATCGTGGGGAAGGCCGATATGGTGGTAAACGGCAACACGCTGCGAATGGACTATGTCATCCGTGTGCCCTACCAGGACGGCACCATCGACCTGTCGGTGAGGGATTGGCTGCATTTGATGCCCGACGGCGTCGTTCTGAACCACTCCTATATGCGAAAGTTCGGCTTTCGGGTTGCTGAACTCGTGGTCACGATCATCAAAGACTACCCGCAAGATTGAGACATCCCGCGCTTTAACCCTTCAAAAATGCGGCTGGATACAGCCAGTGGAAAATTTTTTCGTGACGCCTGAAAATCGGCTTGATTTTTTCCTTTTATGCGACGCTTGAAATTGGCGGGCTTACCGAAAGACCGGTCAGCTTCACCATTGCTCAGGTGATGTAAGCAAAGCAATGGCGGCGGTATTTTATCGGATTTTGATCCACAGCATCCGGGCGGTCCCCGGACCCGGGTTTTTCCATTGCGACGGCATCGCGGTGTCCAGGTAGATGAGATCCCCCGAACGGACGGTGTGGACATTGCTGCCGATCCGAACCTGCAGTTTTCCGGTCAGGAGATAGCCGACCTCGTCTCCCTTGTGAATGAAAAAGTGGGAGGGTAATACCTTGCGAGGAGCGATTTCAAGTATGTACGGCTCCGCCCTGGCGGATACGTCCAGCGGCGCCATCCGCTTGGCTGATATACTGTTTTTGGGCATGTCCGGGAGCTGGACATCCACCCCGTCGGATTCGCGGATCACCACCTGTCGGAACGCTTCCGGGGACTCCTGGAAAAAAGAGCTCACATCCACGAAAAGGGTTTCGGCCATCTTGAACAACGCCGAAAGCGAAGGATGGATCTGATTGCTTTCGATCTGGGAAATGTTGGATGGCGTCACTCCCACCAGCCGCGCCAGCTCCGTCTGGGAAAGCCCCCGCTTGGTGCGGAACTCCCGGATCCGGTTGCCGAGGTCAACATGTCGGGCCGCCGGCTGGCGGGAATCAAAGGTGATGCTAAGCCCCCGGGTCCAGTAATGAAGGGGCGTATTGATTGATTCGATTTCCCGGTTTTCAGCCTTTACAATCGCAAGCGAGGTTTTGCCCCGCTTCAGGCTCAGTTCGATGGCCACTTGGGCGATCTGGTTGATGGTGGCCTTGAGGCGTTTGGAGTGAGCCTCTTTTTCCATGATCCAGTAGCCGATGGTATTCAGGTCATAGAGTCGCGGGCAGGTATGGCTGTAAAACCGGCTGATCTGTTCTTCGCCTTCCCATAGTTCCTGCATCCCGGTCAGGCTTTCGAAGACAAACCTTACATTCCCCTTCATTCGGGAATGACAGTTGTTGAAATGGGCCATGACATTGTTCGGGTCCGACGGATTTTCCACCTGGACAACGCGGCAGGAAATCTCCATCTCCTCGTAGTACCGCTGGAAGATGTCGGCCCCTTTTCCCTTTCCGTGGGTGAAGCAGTCCAGGATGGTCAGGGATTCGGATTCGGCCAGAGGACCGAGCTTTTCCAGCAGATTGCGCAGAGACCGGTCAAAGCTGACATAAATGAAATATTTCCCCTGGGCCAGAGAGGCTTGGAGGAAGTTCATGGAATAGACCGCCGCCAGACTGCCGGCGTCGTCATACCAGACCACGTTGTCCCCGATGAGCAGGCCCCCGAGAATCGGGTCGAGTTCCCCCACTCCAGTGGAAATCCGTTTTCGTTCCATCGTCATGGCGATATCCGGTTGATTGCAGGACCGATTTGATGCGTAAAAATGATATTTTTTGTTATCATAACACGATGAAATGGAGAAAATCAATGCGTTTGCCTGTCCGCCGGGATCCGGCGGCGGACAATAAATTCCCCGGCACTGAAGAGCATGAGCAGGATAACCATGTTGGCAAGCGCATTGCTGAAAAACAATCTATGCATAGATGTGTCAAGAACGTCTTTTTTGCCTCATTTTCATATTGAGAACAGGAAAGTATAAGTCATGTGGTTTCTGCGGTTCAGGTTTTATTCATACTTTTTCATTGACAAACCGAGAATACTAGTATATTGTTTTTTATAGATTTTTTAACTCATCCGAAAATTCTATAACGTTTCTTCAGGACCCCGGCATGGTTTATTTCATGAAGTAAATGCCGGAGCAGGCAGCGCCTGGAAAATCAACGGACGCAAGGAGGACGCGAATGGATTTAAAGGAACTTAAAAAAGCGCTGGCCGGGTTCTGTATCGCGGGCCTGATCAGCGGAGCCGGCGTGGGCCTTGCCGGGTGCAACACTCCCGCCAGCGGTTGAGGGGGTCAGGACGACGCAGGTAGCGTCGAATCCCGATCACAGCAGCAGCAGCAGCCGGGAAGCGGCTGAGGCGCTCAGGACGACAGTGCCGTTGGCACTGAGCCTGATAAAAAGAAACCCGGCTCCAGCGGCTGAGGTGGTTCTTAGTAACAGTGCCGGGAGCACTTCATCCATTTTCGATTGATCTCAAATCCTTCACCAGAGGCCATTTTCCCAGCCACCCGCCGACTTTGCGGGGATCGTTTTTTTTACCGATGCCTGGAAAAATGCGGTAATAAGCCGGGGAAGCTGGCCGGGATAATGGGTCTTCACGCCGACGAGTTCGGTTTGCCTTCCTATCTGCCGGAACTCGCGCGCTTGGAGTTTTCCCTATTCCGGGCCGGCGCCGCTGCGGATCAAATTCCTTCCAGTACGTCTGAAATTATAATTAATCCCACTCTGGAGCTATTGGCTTTAACCTGGAAAAACCTGTGCGGGTTGTTGCATTCGGAGACGGCTGCTTCTCCGAAACCCGCCCGGGAGATGATCCTGGTCTGGCTGGACCCGAAAACGCTCAATCCCGTTGCGCGGCCAGCCTCCAATAATGATCTGTTGATTTTAAAGATGCTCGCAGACGACATCCCCGTCGAAAAAGTGGCCGAAGAGGGTGGGATTCTGCCGGGGGAAGTCTGGTTCCGGATGCAAGCCGCCGCCAGAAAAGGCCTGGTGCTGACGCCGCCCAGCGGACTTATTCGGGATCCGACGATCTTTCCCCGCGACAGCAAGCTGTCCCCGGAAATTTATATTGCTTCCGTTTTTACCCTGCAATGGCATATTACCCAGGACTGTGATCTGAACTGCAAGCATTGCTATGACCGGAAAGAAAGCGCCCCGTTGCCTTTTGAAAAGGGCGTGGCTCTTTTAGATGATTTTGTTCGGTTCTGCATGAGTAAAAATGTCAGCGGGCATATATCCTTTTCCGGCGGGAACCCGCTTTTGTATCCGCGTTTTTTTGATCTTTACCGGGAAGCCTCCCAAAGGGGCTTTTCTCTGGGCATCCTGGGCAATCCGGCCGCGCGCAAAAGTATCGAAAAATTGATTCGCATTGAAAAGCCCGCGTTTTTTCAGGTCAGCCTGGAAGGGTTGCCGGCGCATAATGATTATATCCGCGGGCCGGGTCACTTCGAGCGGACGCTGGCTTTTCTCGAGATGCTTGAGGAACTCGATGTATCCAGCATGGTTATGCTGACCCTGACCGCGGACAACATGGATCAGGTTATTCCTCTGGCGGAAATGCTGGAAGGCAGAGCCGGCCTGTTCACGTTCAACCGCCTGGCACAAGTCGGACGGGGAAAGAGCTTGCCGCTTCCGGGAAAATCGGCGTATCTTTCCTTTTTGCAGGATTTTGTCAGGGCCGCCGAGCGTCTTTCCGTCCTGGCCCGAAAAGACAATCTGATCAATGCCGTCCTTTACGAGCAGGAACGCTCCCTTTTTGGCGGATGCACGGGGCAGGGGTGCGGCGCGGCATTCAACTTTATTTCGCTGCTGCCCGATGGCACGGCCCATGCCTGCCGCAAATTCCCTTCACCCATCGGCAACGTCTTTACCCAGACCATCCAGACCGTTTATGAGTCAGCGGCAGCCGAAAACTACCGGGCCGGAGCTGACGCCTGTCAGGGATGCCCTATCCGGCCGGTGTGCGGAGGCTGTCTTGCTGTAGCCTATGGTCATGGACTGGACGTGTTTTCCGAAAAAGATCCCTTTTGTCCGGGATTTCCTGCCAAAGATACTTAAACCGATCCGGATACAGCAGCATAAGAACCCCGAAAACGAAATAAAGCATGGGTATTCCTGTTTTGTCTCCCGGGAAAATTACTAAGTCGATTTTCTCATGATTCGGGGGAAATTCGCGATGCGCAGATTAAATAAGGCTTGTAAAAGTTGACGTATTTACATAAAAGATCACTTCGCAATTATTTTAGAATCAATAAATATGCTGTTTATCGTATAATAAATTGATATTTATCGATATAGAATAAAAAAGGAGGGGTTGGCCATGTGGAAGTATGAAAAGCCCGACAATCTGGTGGAATGGTGGCAGGAGAGTGAAAAAAAGTTCAAGGACAATGTCTTGTTCCGGGTGCACAACGACCAGGGAACACTGGATGAGATTCGGTATGGCGAGATCGGGCGGCGCATCAACAACGCCCGGGGCGGACTGGCGCAACTGGGAATCGAAAAAGGCGATGCCGTGGGCATCATATCGGCCAACCGTCCGGAGTGGGCGGTTCTGGCCTTTGCCGCGTACGGCAGAAATGCCCGGTATATTCCCATGTACGAAAAAGAGCTGATCGGCACATGGAAATACATCATCAAAGACAGCAGCATCAAATTCCTGCTGGTTTCAACCCCGGCCATTTATGAAAAGGTAAAGGATTTTCCGGCGGAAATCCCAACGCTGGAAAACATTTATATCATTGATTCTCCGGGTGAAAACAGCCTGGCTGCCCTGGAAAAGGCGGGAGAGGCCAATCCGGTGGAACCGCTCATTCCCGATCCCGAGGATATCGCGGTATTGATTTACACCTCCGGGACCACGGGCGCGCCCAAAGGCGTGCTGCTGTCCCATGGAAACCTCACCTACTGTTCCCGGGGAGGATATAATATTTTCCCGGAACTCAATGAAACCCAGATCGGAATTTCCATGCTTCCCTGGGCGCATTCCTATGCGTTCAGCGGTGAACTTAACAACTGGATTCAGTTCGGCGGTTCTTTAGGCTTTATGCGGGACGTGACGACCCTGGCCGAAGATCTCCAGCGGGTAAGGCCCACTTATCTGGTTTCCGTGCCCCGGGTTTTCAACAAAATTTATGACGGTATACAGGCAAAAATGAACGATGCCGGCGGCATGAAGAAAAAGATGTTTGACGCGGCCTGCGCCACGGCCCGGAAGAAGCGGGAACTGGCGGAAGAGGGAAAATCGGATGCCTGGGTGAATTTTAAACATAAACTCCTCGATAAAATCGTTTTCTCCAAGATCCGGAATGCCATGGGCGGACGGGTAACCGGCGCCCTTACCGCCAGCGCCGCCATGAATAAAGAAATCGCGCTGTTTTTCTTTGACCTTGGCATCCCGACCTATGACTGCTACGGCCTGACCGAAACCGCACCGGCAGTCACCATGAACTGTCCCGGCGCATGGAAAATCGGCAGCGTCGGAAAAGTCCTGGACGGACAGAAGGTCGTAATCGACCAGTCCATTGTGGAAGAAGGAGCCACGGATGGGGAAATCGTGGTATACGGTCCGAATGTGATGAAGGGGTATCATAATAAGCCGGAAGCGACTGCCGAGGCCATGACGCCCGACGGCGGTTTCCGCACGGGGGACCGGGGAATGTTTGATGAGGACGGTTTCCTGTGGATTACCGGGCGGACCAAGGAACAGTATAAGCTTTCCAACGGTAAATATGTATTCCCCGCTGTTATTGAAGAAGAAATAAAACTGCTCCCCTATGTCGCCAACGCGACGATCTACGGCGACGGCAAGCCTTACAATGTCTGCCTCGTGATCCCGGATTTTGAAGTGGCGGCGCGCTGGGCGGATAAAAACGGCGTATCCGGCGATCCCCAGGATCTGCTGGAAAACAAGACATTTACCGATATGATTGAAAACGAGATTACCCGGCATTTGAGAAAAGATTTCGGAGGGTATGAAATCCCCAAAAAATTCATGTTTTTAAAAGAAGACTTTTCCGTTGAAAACGGAATGTTGACCCAGACCATGAAGCTGAAGCGGCCGGTGGTCATCAAAAACTACCAGAATGAAATCGAAGCGATGTATGCACGATAGATGTAAAGGCCCAGAAAATCCTTCCTGAAACAGCGGATTTTCATGGTTGTCGGAGTTCTTCCACAGGGACACACCGCGTCTGACGCCGGAGGCATGTAAACCTCACCTGCCTCCGGCGTCCGGCGTTTCCCCCTTTTCCGCTCTTTTATCCCAATTCCGTGGCAATGTAATCTGACAGCGTGGTTTCCTCTTCTTCTGTATGATCCAAGCCATTCGACGGCTTACATGTGCGAAGAAAATCGCTGATGATGCTGCTGTCTTGTACTTTTCAAATCCGACTTTTCCGGAAGAATCCATTACATGATAAACCATTGCCATATACAGTATTAACCCTATGGATAGACAAATTTTTCGAGCTTATTATTTACCTGAAATCAGTAACAGGCAGTTTTTTAAATTATGGTTGCAATTTTTTTCTTTGTCGGCCGGGGCTGGCCGCCTGCGTAGCCGTCCATCATTTAGAAGGTAAAAAGGAGAAAAATAAATATGCTATCGAAAATATGCTACCAAAATAAATGCATATCGATTTTTGTCGCACTGACCCTGGTGGTATGCATTTCCGCATGCGGTACGATTATTTATCCGGAGCGGGTAGGGCAGCCGAAAGGCCGGATCGATCCGGGGGTCGTTGTTATGGATGGTCTGTGCCTGTTAATTGTTGTGGTTCCCGGATTAGTGGCCTTTATCGTAGATTTTGCCACCGGCGCCATTTATCTTCCCCCTGGAAGAGCAGCTCAAAATGATTCAAATGAGGCCGCCTTCACACCGATCGCTGTCATCGGTCCTCAGAAAAAAAATGAGCCGGATCTAAGACGCATGGCAGAAGCCGTATCAATCCATACGGGAAAATCCATACATCTTGACAGTGCGGATGTCAGATTAAAAATCCTTGAAGGTCCAGCATCGTTGGAAACAGCAGAAAATACATTACGTGAATTTGCCGCGAAAAACTGATGAACGATAGTTGCCCGAGCAATGCGGCGACTTCGCCGACCGGGTTTTGTGGGTGTTTATAAAATCCAGCAAAAATTTGGAGTAAATTATGAAGACAAAAACAATCGTTATTTTAATTAGTTGTTTTTTCATGATTTTTGCCGCACATGCTTCGGCTCTGGAAATGAATGCCTTTTCCAAGGGCCAATGGGAAATGACTCTGGTGGGAAGCGGTACAAGTGATGAAAGTCTGAATGGAACCACACTGTCAACCGAGGCGGGAATCGGATACTTTATATCGGATAATCTGGAACTGACCGTGCGGCAGGGGATTGCTTATGCAGACCGACCCGGAAATGACGACTGGAACGGTTCTACCCGGGCGGGGCTGGATTTTCATTTTGGATTTGATCCGTTATACCCGTTTATCGGCGTGGGTTTTGGTATGTTGTACGGAGACAGCGTAAACGAGCAATTTATCGCGGGACCGCAAGGCGGGCTGAAGTGTCTGGTAAACCATACCACGTTTCTGTTCGCCATGGCAGAGTATGAGTTTCTGTTCGATGACGCAGATGATGTGGATGACAATTTCGATGACGGTCGTTTTGTTTACAGTATCGGGATTGGATTTACGTTTAACTGATTCCGAACGAAAGAGTGTGATCATTAGCTGAATTGGCCGGTCCCGCCCAGAACCTGTTTCAGAAAACATTACAATCGTAAGCGCCTGCTGAAACTTGACACCCGGGAGGATTTCTGAGATACATCAAGTCGGGGATGGACAAATTTTATTTCTTTGATTCTGCTCGAAATGCGCCAAAGGGGGACGTAACAGGAAGGCATGACGCAGATTTATCTTGTTCCGGGATTTTTTGGATTCAAGGCGCTCGGCGCCTACAGTTATTTCCACCGCGTCGCTGAGACCGTTGAGTCGCATATGAAAAAAAAAGGCATGAACGCCGAAATCATCGAGGTGGATACCATCCCCACGGGATCCATTCGGCGTCGCGCCATTCGACTGATCGAAACCGTTCGGGAAAACGGTGGAACCACTCACGATAACCTGCACTTCATCGGGCATTCCACCGGCGGGCTTGACATCCGCATGATGCTCACCCCCGGCGTCAAATTGGCGCCCGGCAAGGAAGAAGTGGAAATCGGCCGGCGCACCCGAACCGCTGTATGCCTCTCCACGCCTCACCACGGCACGCCGCTGGCCAATTTTTTTACCAGCTTGAATGGACGAAGCCTGCTGCTTCTGCTCAGCCTGATGGCTACCAGCGGTCCGGGACGCTATACCCTGTATATGGCGGCGCGGCTGGCCCGCCGCTACTCGAGTCTGGATCGATTTATCGGCCAGAAGGACAATATCCTCGATTCTCTGGCGGAGAACCTGCTGACCCAGATCCGTCCGCATAAGGGCGATGCCGTTTGGGAATACCTGCGACGAATCTCCCAGGACCAGGGCGCGATGATCCAGCTGACTCCCGAGGGAATGGACCTGTTTAACGGAGCGGTTACGGACAGGCAGAGCGTGGAATACATCAGTTTTATCAGTGCCGCGCCGCCCCCCGATTCAAGGCTGCTGATACCGGGACCGCGCAATCCGTACCGCGCCTTTACCCATTTGATTTATGCCGCCTGTTACCATATCACCCGGAAAGCGCACCGGCATTATCCTTATCCCGGTATTGACGAGAAAACAATGACCGCGGCCCGAAATATTCTGAATTTTCCGATAAACGCCGCCACAAATGACGGCATAGTGCCCACCCTCAGCCAGTTCTGGGGGAAAACCGGCGGCATTTATTCCGCGGATCACATGGATGTGGTGGGTCAGTTCCAGCACATGCACAAAGGCAAGGCTTACAGCACCTGGATGATGAGCGGATCGGGCTTCAATGAGGACCGGTTTACAGAGATCTGGCGCGATATCGTCGAAACCATCGCGCACAATCAGAAAAAAAGGCCAAAGCCCCTGAAATCCAAGTCTTCGGCAACATCCCCGAGCCGTCGAGGCATTCCCGGCAAAGCGGCGTCTCATACCCCGTATGCTTGAGGGCAACATCACCTGCCGCGCCATTTTATAAATTAGAAAGGGAGACATTTTATGCGTATCGATGTTACCGTAACCATCGGTGGCGAAGCCGGTCAGGGAATACAAACCGTGGGCGATATCATTGCCCGGGTTTGTCATAATGCCGGTCTCTATCTGATGGCCGTCAATAATTTTGAATCCCGAATCCGCGGCGGGCATAGTTTCATGCAGATCCGCATCAGTGATCAGCCGGTTTCAGCCCCCCGCCACAACATTGATTTATTAATCGCCTTAAACGCGGAAACCTGCGATCTGCATAAAAACGACATGACGGAAACCGGGCTGATTCTACTGGATGCCCGAAACGATGGTGAAAAAGGCGATCCCAGCGAAAATCCGGCCAAAGAGCCTCATGAAAAAAATGTGCTGCCAATCGCTTTTTCTCAAATGGCAAAAGAAGCGGGCGGACAGATCATGACCAACACGGTGGCTGCGGGAGCATGCCTGGCTCTTCTGGGCGCCCCTTTTTCCGCGTTTGAAAATATCCTTGCAACCATATTCACGGGTAAAGAAAAAATACTGAAAAATAATATTACCGCGGGTCGCAGCGGATTTGACGCCGTTAAAGATACGGAATTTGACAAAGCATTTGACTGGCCGTCCGATGCTTCTCCCAAAGGCAAGCTCCTTTCGGGTTCCAAAGCCCTTGCGCTCGGCGCCCTGGCCGCAGACTGCCGGCTGGCCGCATTTTATCCCATGTCGCCGGCAACCGGTATTATAACCCACCTGGCGGAATCCATGGATCAGCTGCCCGTGCTGGTGGAGCAGGCAGAAGATGAAATCAGCGCGATTAATATGATAATCGGGGCATCTTTTGCCGGGGTTCGGGCATTGACTGCCACATCCGGAGGCGGATTTGCGCTCATGACCGAAGGGCTGGGACTCGCGGGAATTACGGAAACACCGGTGGTGATTATCAATTCCCAGCGGCCCGGTCCCGCCACCGGTCTGCCCACCAGAACCGGACAGGGAGATTTGCTCTTTGTGATTAGTGCATCCCAGGATGAATTTCCCAGATTTGTTTTTGCTCCGCGTTCCATCAATGATGCTTATGATACGGTGATTCGGGCATTTTATCTGAGCGATAAATACCAGGTGCCGGCAATTATTCTCACGGACCAGTATTTCAATGATTCCTTATGGATCACCACACGTGAATTCGAGATCCCGAAAGAAATAGAGCGGTTTGTGGCAACCGATGAGGATATGTCGTCTCCTTCGGATTATAAGCGGTTTGCCGTCACAGCGTCCGGCATATCGCCCCGGGCCCTGCCCTGCAAAGGTCGGGCATTGGTGGGCGTTACGGGCAACGAACATGATGAGGCCGGTCATATGAACGAATCCATTGCCAACCGGAATACCATGCTGGAAAAACGGCAGGCCAAAATTAACGGGATGATCCAGGAAATGGACGGACCCGAATCCTATCACGGGAAAAGCGAATCCCTTCTTGTGGGATGGGGTTCCTCGGATGGAGCCATAAGAGAAGCCGTTGATCTGCTCCGGGCCCAACATTATGATGTCGGGGCACTGTTCTTTTCTGATCTATGGCCGTTTCCCGGGGAAAAAACGACAGATGCACTGTCTCAATGCAAACGCTTTATTACCGTGGAACAAAACGCATCTTCCCAGCTGGGCCTGCTGATTCGTCAACAGACCGGTTACTCCTTTGATGCGTCCATACTAAAATATGACGGCCGGCCGTTCACCCCCGACTGGATTGCGGGAAAGGCCAAATCCGCACTGGAGGATATGTGATGACGGATACAAAACAATACAACAATGAGTTCGAAAACAAATGGTGCCCGGGATGCGGCAATTTCGGCATTTTGAATGCCATAAAAAAAACACTGAGCGACAAGGAAATTCCGCCGGAAAAGATACTGATGGTTTCCGGAATCGGTCAGGCCGCCAAAACCCCCCATTTTTTACGATGCAATTTTTTTCACGGGCTTCATGGTCGCGCTCTGCCGGTGGCCGCCGGGGCCAAGCTGGCTGATCATGATCTTACCATCCTGGTCAACATGGGGGACGGGGACTGTTATGGGGAAGGGGGCAATCATTTTCTGGCAGCTCTCCGGCGCAATATCGACCTTACCCTGCTGGTGCACAACAATATGGTGTATGGACTCACCAAAGGACAGGCATCCCCCACCACCCGTCGGGGGTTTGTCACCAAAGTCCAGCCCGGGGGTGTTGCCTCCAGCGCATCCAATCCCCTGGCACTGGCCCTGTCACAGGGGGCGGGATTCGTGGCCCGCGGATATTGCGGAGAAATATCGCATTTAAGCCGGTTAATCAGTAAAGCGATTTCCTACCCGGGGTTCAGTCTGATCGATATCCTTCAGGTATGTGTGTCCTTTAACCATGAAAACACCTATGAATTTTACAATGATCGGATTTATAAATTAGACAACGAAACGTATAACGCCGATGATCTTCACCAGGCTCTGGATCTAACCATGGAATGGGAAGACAAAATTCCCATCGGCATTATCTACCAGAAAGAAACCCGGTCCTATACCGATGAACTGGCGCCGTTACAGTCGGGATCCCTGTTTCAAAAGACATACGATCCCGAACGGGTCCGAAACGTCATTGCCGCCGCCTGATGGAAAAGCAAACGACCCGGGGATACGCAAAAGGCATGAGATGGTCCGTACCGCTGTGGTTTGGAATAAACTGACCTTATAAAACAGGCGATGAGCGCAATGACAGGCATGAATGGAAAAAATGCGCGCGGCGGCAAGTGCGGTGACGAGAAAATGATAAATGTCGCGGAAAATTTTCTGCGGGGAATCGGCGGCGCGTCAGATACCTGCCTGTTCAACCAGGTGATTGCCGATGTGGCAAAAGTCTATGAGAACGCCGTCCTCATCGGCGCCATCGCGGCGGCAAAATATATCCGGCTCGACAGCGGACCGCGGGTCACCTACGACGTGGATATTCTTATCGATGCAGCTGATTTTGACAACTTTGTCAAAGATGAGATTCCCGCCGGCACCGTGGTGAAACTGGAGACCTGGTTTGAGGATTCGGATTCGCTCAATCACAGTCTCAGACACCGGAAAACGGGGATCTACGTGGATCTTTTGTCGCCCAAGAGTCGGCCGGTCCCAAAGAAGCTGTTTCGCTTCATCCTGAAAAACCGGGATCAAGCCACCAATGTCATCCCTGTTGGGGACCAGTGGATCCGCGTGCTGAAGCCCGAGTTTCTTATTGCCATGAAGCTTAACCGCTGCACCAAGGTTCCCCGCTCTGAAAGAGGGCTTTCCGATCGCATCGACATTATCAAAATGCTCAAAACGTTTTGGAGAAAAGAGCCGTCCCTGGATCACAACCTTATCAGGTCAATGATCAACCGGAATGAAATCGTTTTTTTTCAGACCATCATTGACGATGTAGCAAGTGAAATGGAAAATTCCGATGAAGAATGATTTACTCGACTGTGACGACCAGCGATGCGTGCTGATGGCCGATGATCTGGAAGGCCGCACCGAGGAGGCGGAACGGGCGGAGGAGTTCAACAAGGTCATCGCCGACATCGCGAAAGTATATCCCAGCGCCCTGCTGGTCGGAGCCGTGGCCGCGGCCAAGTATATCCGCCATCCCAACAGTCCTCGTAAGACCCATGACGTGGATGTGCTGCTCGACGAGAAAGATTTTGCCGAATTTCTGGTCGACGAGATTCCGGAACACAAACAGAAACAGCTCGAGAAGTATTTCGACGATTCGGATTCGCTCAATCACAGCATGCGGCACAGGGAAACCGGCATCTACGTTGACTTTCTCTCCGCCGAAAGTCAGTCCATCCGCAAAAAACTGATTCAACGCATCCTGTCAAACCGCACGGAATCCACGCACATTCTGCAGGACCGGGAAAACGGCATTGAAATTCTAAAACCCGAATATCTTCTGGCCATGAAAGTAAATCGCTATTGCAAGTATTCCGACACGGATCGGGGCGCCTCCGACCGCCTCGATATCATCAAGATCCTGAATACCCTGACGGAGCGCGGCATACCGGTAGACCACGAGCTCGTGCGCAGCCTGCTGAACCGAAACGAGGTCAGCTATTATGATCGAATCGTTGCGGAAAATAAATAATCCGCCATCTCAAGGCCGCCGGTGGACTTCTTCGGTGTTCCGGACAGTGGAACATCGTTTATGAATGGAAATTAACAAGGAGCGCAACATGAAAACCGCCGAAGACATACTCAACGACAAACGACCTTTTGAAGTCATCACCATTAAGCCGGAACAAACGGTCGCCGCGGCCATCGAAAAAATGAATCAGGCCAAAATCGGCGCTATTCTGATTGAAGATCAAGAAGGGATCCGGGGTATCTGGACCGAGCGGGATTTGCTGCGATCCATGCGTCAACCTGATTTCGATCCCAGCCGCGCGCGTATCGGTGATCACATGTCCACCCAGTTGCAAAGCGCCGCCCATGATACCAAAGTGGAGCGTCTGGAAGAAATGTTTTTGGGACTCTATATTCGCCATATTCTGGTCAAGAAGGAGGGACGATTCATCGGCTTGCTTTCCATCGGTGATGTGCTCCGGGCCGGCCTGCTGGAAAAGGATCGTCGAATTCGGGAGCTCAACAGCATCGCCAGTTGGGAATATTATGAAAACTGGGGTTGGGATAGAAAAAAGAAAGACTGAGGCCGATCAGAACCGGATCCGTGCATAAAGCCGCATCAGATTTTTCCCGCAGATGTCTTCTTTGACGTCGTCATCATAAAAAGGCGCGCTGTTGAGGTTTTTCAATAGCCCTTGAATGCCGGGGATCGTTTTTCCAGGAAGGCGAGCTGGCCTTCTTTCAGGTCCCGGCTGTTGAAGGCGGCCGTGATCAGAGTTTCAGCTTCCTTCAGAGCGGATTCGGACAGGGGACTTCCCTTTGCGATGTGATTTAAAATACATTTCATCCCCTTTAATGACAGGGGGGCGTTGGCGGTAATTGCCGCGGCCGTGGATAAGACCGTTTCACGCAGGGATTGCCGGGGTACCAACCGGTTGACAACGCCCATTTCCGCAAGCTCTTGTCCCCGGTAGGTCGCGGCGGTGAAAAAGAGTTCCCGGGTGCGGGCCATGCCCAGAACCTCTGTAAAATGGGCCAGTCCCTCGGGATGATATACTACCCCGAGCCGGGCCGGCGGCATGCCGGCGGCGATGTCATCTGCTCCGATGCGGAGATCGCAGCAGATGGCCAGGTTCAGGCCGGCGCCGTATGCATATCCATTGAGCATGGCTATGGTTGGATAGGGGAATGCTCTGACCGCGTTAAGGGCCAGGGAAAGAGGATTGGAATTTTTGAGCAGTTCCATGTCCTCAGGGCTTAATCGGGTGGGGATGGCCGTGATGTCGTAACCGGCGGAAAAGGCGCGGTCTCCGGTCCCGGTGATGACGACGGCGCGAACGCTTTCGTTGTCGGTCCAATCCCGCAGAACCCGGTGAATGGTCAAAAGCAGATCAGGAGAGAGAGCGTTTTTTTTCTCGGGTCGGTTTAAAGTGAGCCAGCCGACTTGATTTTCAATACGGTGCTCCAGGATATCGGCCATAGGGATTTGCCTTTTTGAAATATTTGGTGAAGGTAATAAAATATGCTTTTAATAAAACAACTTGTAGCAGGGGTGTGTAGGTATGTAAAGTAATTTCAGGGGAATTTTTATTACTTACCGTCCGGATTTGATAGTTACCGGCCGTCTTCGGAAAAATAAGGGGAACAGGAATGGGTCAGAACGATATTGGATATGAGTCGGCGCTTCAGCAGGCATTAGAAAATGTCTCGCCCATGGGAGAAGAAGTTATTCCCATCGACCGGGCCGCCGGCCGTATTGTTTCCCAATTCGTGTACACTTCCGTGGATTCGCCTTCGGTTGATGTCTCATTCAAGGACGGCTACGGGGTCGTTTCGGATGATCTGGTCCATGCATGTCCGAAAAAACCCGTAACATTGAAAATTGTCGGCCAAACCCCCGCGGGCGAGGTACCGACCGCTATTGTGACGTCCGGTGCCGCAGTCAGAATTCTCAGCGGCGCCGCTCTCCCTTCCGGAGCGGATGCGGTTCTTGCCGATGAATTCGTCATAGCTGACGGGAACCACATCCATGCCGCGACCGATGCGGAACCGGGCCGCAATATTCTGAAAAAGGGCTGCGATGTCTGCTGTACCGATATTGTCGCGGAAAAGGGCGATTATCTCACGCCCCAGGCGCGGAGTAACGATATCGGATTTTTCAGATTGAAGATAAAAGGAGTTATCGTATGAAAGAAACTCGTGATTCGGAAACACCATATCGGCCATTTCATCGTTTCGACAATTCCGCCGCGACCGTTAAGAAAGAATTGATTGAAAAGCTTTTTTCCATGCGGGCAAAGTTTCCTGAAGTAGCCACCGTAAACGACTATTACCTGGCCCTGTCCTATGTGATCCGGGACCGGGTCCTGCATCGCTGGATCCACAGCGCCCAGTATTATTACAACGAAAACAGCCGGACCGTTGTTTATCTTTCCGCTGAGTATCTCATGGGGCCCCAGTTGGCCAACAATATCATCAACCTTGGGATCTGGGATGCGGTTTACCGGGCTGTGGCCGAACTCGGTTTCTCTTTGGAGGAGCTGATGGAGCAGGAGGAAGAGCCCGGTCTGGGCAACGGCGGTCTGGGTCGGCTGGCGGCTTGTTATCTGGATTCTCTGGCCACGCTTCAGATTCCGGCCTTCGGTTACGGCATTCGATATGAATTCGGAATCTTCGATCAAGCTGTCAAAGACGGCTGGCAGGTGGAGATTACCGACAAATGGCTCCGATTGGGAAATCCCTGGGAAATTTCGCACCCCGAGCGTCTTTACGAAGTCAATTTAGGGGGGCATACGGAAGCGTTTCATGATGAACAAGGC
>CAZRES010000046.1:0-20986 GCA_964598885.1 uncultured Desulfobacteraceae bacterium
ATGTGGGGATGTAGCTCAGCTGGGAGAGCGCGGCGTTCGCAATGCCGAGGTCAGGGGTTCGATCCCCCTCATCTCCACCAGATTCACCTGTAACTCCCCAGATCGATTAAACGTGTCGACGGAACCTCAATCTGCCCCGCCGTTTTTCATATTATTTGCGCATTCATACATTTCGGCGGCACCCGATGTTGCGATGCCTTTCAGAAAAACAGCATAAAAAGGATTTCATCTAATGAAACGATATGCCGACACCGAAAGAACCACCCGGGAAACAAAAATTACGGCCGCCCTTTATTTAGACGGAACCGGTGATTGCGACCTTACAACGGGCATTCCGTTTTTTGATCATATGCTGACGCTGTTTTCGGTTCACGGTTTTTTTGATTTGACCGTCAATGCCGTCGGCGATATTGATGTGGATCACCACCACACGGTTGAAGATGTTGGTCTGGTCATGGGAGATCTGATTGCAGCAGCCCTGGGCGACCGTAAGGGAATCCGGCGATACGGTTTTGCCGAAGTGCCCATGGATGATGCCCTGACCGCCGTCACCATTGATCTTTCCAACCGTCCTTACCTGGTCTACCGCACACCCGAGAGTGTTAAGCAGCGGCCGGGCGGACGGACCGTTCTGTATAAAGAGTTTTTCCGAGCCCTGGCAAATCGGGCCGGCATGAATCTGCACATCAACATGCGCTACGGCGACAACGATCATCATGTGATTGAGTCCGTATTCAAGGCATTTGCCCGCTCCCTTGATCAGGCCACCGGCATGGATGAACGGGTGGCCCGGGTGCTGTCTTCCAAGGGAGTCTTGTAGCCATGATCATTATCCCGGCAATCGATTTGAAAGGCGGCAAATGCGTCCGGCTCCTTCAGGGGCGCATGGATGCTGAAACCGTTTTCTCCGATGATCCGGCGGCCATGGCGGCCCGCTGGGAAGAAGCTGGCGCAAAGATCATTCATGTGGTGGATCTGGACGGTGCAGTGGAAAAACGCCCATGCAATCTTCCGGCCATTTCGGCCATTATCGCGCGCGTTGGCGTGCCGATTCAAGTGGGGGGAGGGATCCGGGATATGGCAACCATCGAGATGTACATGGAAGCCGGCGTAACCCGCGTGATCATTGGTACCGAAGCGGTTCGGAACCCGGATCTTGTTAAAACGGCCTGCCAAAAGTTTCCGGAACGGATTATCGTGGGCATTGACGCCAGGCAGGGCTTTGTGGCCATCGAGGGGTGGACGCACGAAACCCGGGTGACGGCCGTGGAGTTGGCGAAGCAATTTGAGGACTGTGGAGCCGCGGCCATCAACTTCACCGATATCGAGCGCGACGGCATGCGCACCGGTCCGAACATCAAGGAAACCGAAAAACTGGCGTCTTCCATCAACATTCCCGTGGTGGCCTCCGGCGGAGTATCGTCGTGGACGGACATTGAAAATCTGCTCCCCCTGGAGCCACTGGGTGTGGTCGGCGTTATCACGGGGCGGGCCATTTATGACGGCAGTCTGGATCTGCGTTCCGCCATCCGCTGTTTGAAAAAATAAGATAAAAAATATTTTTGTTTGACAATACCCGCGATAGTGCCTACTTTTGTGTATTATTTAATAAATTTATCATATCGATCGTCTATTTCCATATCCAACGATTGTTGCCGGCTGTATCCGGGTGTGGACTTATTTTCTGCCATAAGACAACAATGCTTTGATGATCGTGGCGGGAGGCACGTTATTTGGCGATCAATATTCCGGAAGACAAGCTGGTAGAAATCCGTAACATCGCTGATATCGTTGATATCATCTCGGAGCGGGTAGTTTTACGAAAATCGGGCAAGGATCTTTCCGGTCTTTGTCCGTTTCATTCTGAAAAGACCCCTTCTTTTACCGTCAGCCCGTCCAAACAGATGTTTTATTGTTTCGGGTGCGGCGCCGGGGGGGATGTATTCAATTTTTTGATGAAACATGACGGTATCGGCTTTACGGAAGCGGTGGAGGCCCTGGCGAAACGGTATGGGGTTATCCTTCCGTCGACGCCCCTGAGCCCGGAGCAGCGAAGAAAGCTGTCCGAGCGTGAGCTGTTGTTTGAGATCAATCAGCAGGTAATGGGATTTTATCAATCCTGTCTCAAGGACCCGGATCGGGGGAAAAAAGCCAGAGTATATCTTGCCGGCCGCGGTTTTTCAGACAAAATACTCGCCTCTTTCGGAGTGGGATATGCGCCCGAAGGCTGGGATCACCTGGTCCGTTTTCTGCGTAAAAAACATCGAACCCTGAAGCCGGTGGAGGTTCTCGGCCTGATTATCCCCCGGAAAAGCGATGGGTATTACGACCGGTTCCGAGATCGAGTTGTTTTTCCGATTTTCGATGTGACCCGCCGGGTGATCGGTTTCGGAGGCCGGGTGATTGATGATGCCGGCCCCAAATATCTGAACTCCCCGGAAAGCCCGATTTACCATAAAAGTCGATCACTTTATGGCGTACACGCCGCCCGGGACCGGTGCCGGGAGACCGGATGCGTTTATATCGTGGAAGGATATTTGGACGTGTTGGCCATGCACCAGCATGGCTTTGCCAATACTGTGGCAACTCTGGGGACATCCCTGACCGTTGAGCACGTTCGGATGTTGCGAAGGGGGTTTGCGAAAAAAGCCTATCTGGTTTTCGATTCCGACACAGCCGGTATGCGGGCTGCCCATCGCAGTGTATCAATTTTTATGAATGAATCTGTGGATGCGGCGATTCTGGTGCTTCCCGAGGGACATGATCCGGATTCCTTTTTACGTGAATTCGGACCACGGGCTTTCCAGGAGGTAGCAGATAACTCCCTGGGAACGATGACGTTTCTCATGGAATCCGCCATAAAAAAGCATGGTCTGTCACTGGAAGGCAGGATTCGGGTGATCGATGAGCTTTTGCAGCCGTTGGGCGCGTTGTCCGATCATCTGGTGCGTTCGGTATATGTGCACCATCTTGCTGAGCGGCTCGGTATTGATGAATCCGCCATTGTTGAGAAAATACGATCTGCGTCAAGGCGGGGCGATGCCGGCACGGTTGCCAAAACTTCCGGACAAAACGAGAGATTTTCCGCAGACAGGGAAGAAAAGACCTCCGGCATTTCGGAGTTGTTTCGCATAGAACGGCAAATTATTGCCATGATGATTCATTCGCCCGAACTGGTGGACAATATTGAAACCGAAGGGGTTCTGAATTATTTTCAGGACAGACGGCTGCGTAAAATCGGTGATCTGATTCTTAGACGTCCCGCTTCCGTCAAATGCGATTTTAACGGACTGATGAACGATCTTGATGATCCGGAACTTCGTGAGCTGGCGGCATCCCTTGCCATGGAAGGCGGGAAATGGGATATTCGGTCCTGTCGGGCCTTGCTTACCCAGTATCTTGGAGCCAATCAGAGGCGGGGCGATACGCTTTTGAGTCGAATCCGGGCTGCTGAGAATTGCAATGATCTGGATTTACAGTTACGTTTATTGAAGGAAAAACAAAGACAGATTCGCAGGCGACCATAAGCCAGTACTCCGTGGGACGCCGGCGAAAATTTATAAATTTCAACGTTTTGTCAGGAGGCGACATTTCATGGCCAAAAAGCCCGCAAAACAAAAAAATGAAGTCAAAGAAGTAAAAACCGAAAAATTTAATGAACTGGTTTCCAGGGGTAAGAAGCAGGGTTACCTGACGTTTGAACAGATCAGCGAAGCTCTTCCCGAGGACATGATGACCCCTGAACAGATTGATGAGACCCTGATGTGGTTTGATGATCAGGATATCGAAGTCGTGGAAAAAAGAAAAAAGCTTTCCGAGTCGGAAAAAAAGGATGAAGGGGATTCGGAAAAGCTTTCCCAGAGCGATGAAATCGATGCCATTGCCACCTATGGCACGGTTTCCGATCCCGTAAAAATGTATCTTCGGGAAATGGGACTTGTCACCTTGCTTTCCCGCGAGGGGGAAATTGAAATCGCCAAACGGATCGAGGCGGGTGAGCAGGAAGTTCTGCGCGCCATGCTCGAGACCATGCTCGGCGTTGAAACGATCGTCAGCATGGGAGATCATATTGCATCCGGCTCCATGCGGCCCAAACATGTTCTCCGTGATATTGATGAGGGCGACACCATTGTTGATGAGTCGCTTCAGATTGAAAAATTTTTGGAAACCATCGCCGCTATCAAGGAGATTGAAAAGGAAAACCAGGAGCTTCGGGAAAAACTCTTTGCATCTAAACATCTTCCGGCAGACGAAGCCCGCCGGATTCGCCGCTCCATCCGCCGCCGGAACCGGAAAATATTTGAATACTTCAAGGATTGGCGCATGGAAAGCGATGTGATCGACGCGATTGAGACAAAGATTCGGGAGCATATTATCTGGTTTGACGAAGCCAACAAACGGCTTTGCAAATGCGCGGTTGTTATCAATGCGCCACTAGGAGATGTGCGTGACTACCTCGAGACCAGTGAAACAAAATTCATCAAGTGGGTGTGCGCATGCACGCCGTTGAAAAAGAAGGAAGTCGCCGAACTTTATAAGGAACTGAACAGTATTCAGTCACAGATTCAGCAGCGGGAATATGAGATCAAGGCGGATACGCGAACTCTCAAACGGGTGATGAGCAATATCGACGAAGGACGCGCTATCGCCAAGGATGCCAAGAGTAATCTGGTCAGGGCCAACCTCCGTCTGGTGGTGAGCATTGCCAAGAAATACACCAACCGGGGATTGCAGTTTCTGGACCTGATTCAGGAAGGGAACGTCGGTTTGATGAAAGCCGTGGACAAATTTGAATACCGCCGGGGATATAAATTTTCCACATATGCCACCTGGTGGATCCGTCAGGCCATCACCCGGGCCATCGCCGATCAGGCACGAACCATCCGTATACCGGTTCACATGATCGAAACCATTAACAAACTGATCCGGACCTCCCGGTACCTGGTTCAGGAACTGGGACGTGAGCCCACCCCCGACGAGATCGCCGAGAAGATGGAAGTCCCCTTGGACAAAGTCCGGAAAGTGCTGAAAATCGCGCGTGAGCCCATTTCACTGGAAACCCCCATTGGCGAGGAAGACGACAGTCACCTGGGGGATTTTATCGAAGATAAAACGTTCATGCTTCCGTCGGATGCGGCGGTCAGCATGAACCTGGCGGAGCAGACCCGCAAGGTGCTGGCTACTCTGACGCCCCGGGAAGAAAAGGTATTGCGCATGCGGTTCGGTATCGGAGAAAAGGCCGATCACACCCTTGAGGAAGTGGGCAGCGATTTTGCGGTTACCCGTGAGCGGATCCGGCAGATTGAAGCCAAGGCGCTGCGTAAACTGCGTCATCCCACCCGCAGCCGGAAACTGAAGCATTTTATCGAATCATAGCGCTTGACAAAATAAAGCGGCGGCGTTAGGTATCATCCGTCTGTTTGCGTTTATCGCGGGCCCATAGCTCAGCTGGAAGAGCCACCGGCTCATAACCGGTCGGTCCCTGGTTCGAATCCAGGTGGGCCCACTTTCACTATCGGTGTAAACTTTTTAACCAGAGGTTTGACAATTAAGATACGGATGTGTGTCGAAGGATTCTTCAAGGTCGATTAATCAGGCGTGGGAGGCTCGCAACCACGCCTTTTTTATGCAGTGGACAAAAAATATTCATGCAAGGCAAAGGAGGAAAGCCATGCCGACAGTCGCCGATATGATCGGCCTGATGGAAGAGATCGCGCCCTCCCGGCTTGCCGAGGACTGGGATAATTCGGGATTGCAATTCGGCAATCCCGACCAAGCGGTTTTCCGGGTCATGGTGGCCCTGGATCCGACGCCGGAAGTAATCCAGGGGGCCTGCGATGCCGGCGCCCAACTGCTGATCACCCATCATCCCTTGATTTTCCGACCCGTCACAACGATCGATTTACGCAAGCCTTTTGGCGTCATGTTGGAAACCGCGATCCGGTCCGACCTGGCGGTTTTCTGTGCGCATACCAATCTGGACGCGGTTTCCGGCGGCTTAAATGATGGTTTTGCGGAGATGATCGGATTGGATGACATCCGTGTGATGAGCCAGTCTCCACCCAACGACGATAATTGCAAACTGGTGGTGTATGTGCCCGAAGATCACAGCGGCCGCATGCTGGAAGTTTTTTTCGCTTTTCAACAGGGCGTTATCGGAAACTATACCTGCTGCACGTTTCGTCAGCCCGGCACTGGAACCTTTAAGCCCGGTCCGGGAGCCCGTCCGTATCTGGGCGAACCCGGGAATGTGGTTTCCGCCGATGAATTGCGGATTGAAGCGACGGTTAAATCATCGGCTGCACCAAAACTCCTGTCCGCACTGCGTAAGGCCCATCCCTATGAAGCCATGGCCTGGGATCTTTATCCTCTTCATGGAGAAGTCTCCGGAGACGGATTAGGCCGGATCGGCATGCTGCCGGAAGCTATGGATATCGCCATGCTGGCCCGCCGGGTCAAGGCGGCCCTGGGCATCGAGTCGGTCAGGCTGGTTTCCGCCCGGGATCCCATGGTTCGGAAAATAGCCGTATGTACCGGCAGCGGATCGGGACTGTTGAAAGAATTTTTTATTTCCGACGCGGATGTCTTTATTACCGGCGACCTGCGTTACCATGACGCCAGAGAATTGGAAATGCAGGAAAGAGCCGCCATCGATATCGGCCATTTTGCTTCCGAGCGGCTGATGCTTGATCTGATTCAACGGGAACTGTCGCTCAAATGCAAAGAAAACAATTATGAAGTGGTCGTCGAGGCCTGGAAAAAGGAGCGGGATCCGTTTGTGATGTGTTAATGCATTCAATTTTTCCGATGTGGGGAAAGGTCTATGGAGAATATACCTAAAGAACAGATTGAGTTGCTGATTGCCATGCAGCAGCGGGAAACCGAAATTGATAAAATCAATGCCGAACTGGCAAAGGTTCCCATCCTACTGGCAGAAATGGAGGCCGCTCTCCAGGATCTTCATGCCGCGCTAAATGCGCGGGAGGCGGCATTGAGCGAACTGAAAAAAAATTATCGCGTCCAGGATGCTGAGATTCAGAAACATCAGGCCCGTATTCAAAAACGGGATATCCAGCTTCGGGCGGTCAAGAATAATAAAGATTACCAGGCCATTTTAAAGGAAATCAGCGATATCAAAGCTCTTATATCGGGCTTGGAGGATCAGACCCTGGAGTGCCTGGAAAAGATTGACGGGGCCGAAGACGACTGGCGATCCGTCCAGGAAGATATCGCGTCCGAGCAGGAGAAAATACGTGAGAAACAGGCGGTTTTACAAAGCGAGACCGATGCATACAGCCGTCGGCGAGGGGTTCTCCTCGACGAGCGGGATCACCTGTTTTCCCGGATTGACCCGGAGTTGAAAAAACTTTATGAGACCAGCCGGTCCATGGCCGGGAAACCGGCCATTACCGAAGTGCGGTCATCCATCTGCCTCGGGTGCAACATGAACATACCGCCGCAAATGTATAACGAACTGCATCGTGGCAATACCTTGCGGAACTGTCCGCATTGCCATCGGCTCATTTATGTCATATAATTTAAAGGTAACGGCAGGCGCGGACCAGACGATCGCCGGACCGACAGATTCGGTCCGGAGGAAAGTCCGAACACCACAGGGCAGGGTGCTCCATAACGTGGAGTCGCGGCAACGCGAAGGCAAGTGCAACAGAGAGCAGACCGCCCGTGACAGGATGTGATCCTGTAATGGGTAAGGGTGAAAGGGTGCGGTAAGAGCGCACCAGTTCTCCGGGTGACCGGGGAAGCTGGGTAAACCCCACCCGGTGCAAGACCAAATAGGGGAGTGTTTGAGAGCGGCCCGCTCAAGCTCCCGGGTAGGTCGCATGAGGCAACGGGTAACCGTTGCCCACAGATGAATGATCGTCGGCGGATCCGGGGTAACCCGGAGTCGCAACAGAATTCGGCTTATGGTCTGCGTCGGCCGTTATTTTTTATTATTACTGGACAGGCGGGGGTATGAAGGGAAAACCCGATCAAACGTGTGAGGACGCTTTTATCGAAAGGGTCCGTTTTTTTTCCCATGATTATCTGCGGTGTTGCATGTATCTGGCTGCCGGCGGATCCGGACCGCATTCCTTTACCAAGCCCCTTTACTCGAAGTTGATTACCACCTCCCATCTACTGGAGGATTGTCTCGATTTTCATGGCGCCAAGAATAATTCCAGATGGTATTTTTACCGGGAACTGGCCGCCGCGGTCCGTCATATCAGCCTGGCGGGGTACGCCCAGAAGCACATCGCCAATCGGTTGCTTTTTTATGACATTGATCGCAAGGATGAATTCCGGAAGCAGGGGGATTTTGTCCTTGAATTCCTGATGTCCTCCCTTGAAAGACTGGGACCGGTCATTCTGGACGAGGCCTGCAGACTGGAGATTGTTTTGCCGGAAAAGGGTTTTAATGCCCATCATTTTCCCGGTATATCCTCCGGGGACATGCTGGACTGTGACTTTGAAGATGAAGACAGGGGGGATTACAAAACGCATATCGTCTGGGTGGCCAATGAGTTTTTATCCATTGCCGGCGATTTTGATACCTATGAGTTTTTCGAGGTTTATGACCAGGATGAATTGAAGAATCTGGTTCCCAGCCGGGTCAATGAAGTGGAAATCCGGCGCTTTGAAATGTTGGTGCATAATTTGCAATCGTCTTTTGATACGTATGTCATCCACGGCGGCTCTTTACATGCAAGACCGATTTTAAATCGTTTCCGGGCTTATTTTTCCATTATTTATCATCTCCTGCAGGTCATGGGGCGGTTGCTTCATTTTTATGAACGGCACCAGGTTAAGGTCAGTCATAAATACAGCTACGAACGCGCCCGGGAGCGGCTTTGTGAGCTGGTGGATCCGGATATGCTTTTGGACTGCACCATCAATTTCGGTCTCTATTACGTTAATCTGTATTTTTCCACCGGCCGGGAGGTCGCGGAACAGATCCTGCGGGAACACGTCGAGCGTTCGTCCATTATCGTGGGTGTGCCCAAGGATCTTGGTTTCCATAGCCGTCCGAGCCTGCTGGTGGCTAAAATCGTTCAGAATTACGGCGGTCAGGTAGATCTGGTGATCGGTGATGACCGGTTTGACGCCAGCAGTGTGCTGGATATCCAGTGGGCCGGTGGTAAGATTCAAAAGGAAAATATTCAACAGGTGCAGTTTGAGGGGGATGTCCGGGCATTGCGGGATATCGAAATTCTTTCCCGGGTCAATTACGGCGAGGACCGGATGGGGAAAGGGATCCCGTTGCCCAAGAGTCTCCATTATCTCCGCTGATCAACCAACGCCAATTTTAAAACGGAGATGGATGGCCGGAGTTTTATTTTAAATGGGCGCCATAAAAACGATTTCCGCCATCATTGTGGCGGCCGGCAAAGGGCGCCGGATGAAGACGGCTCTTCCGAAACAATACCTGATGCTCGGAGGAATGACCGTCTTAAGCCGGACGCTTCTTTCCGTGGACGCCTGTCCGGAAATCGATGATATTCGCCTGGTCGTTCCGGAATCGGACATGAAGTATTGCCGGGAAACCGTGCTGAAACCGATTCAGCTGCGCGCTTCCGTAAGCTTGATCGCCGGAGGCGTATCCCGCCAGGAATCGGTTTACAACGGTCTGTCCGCCCTGACTCATGATGACGGCATCGTGCTGATTCATGACGGCGTCCGACCCTTTGTGGGGATCGATGACATCCGGCGAAGTATCCGGGCGGCACAACGCCACGGAACCGGTATTCCCGGTCGGCCGGTCAGCGATACCTTAAAGCTGGCCGACGATCAGGGCAATGTCATTCGAACGGTTGACCGGAGCCGGCTCTGGCGCGTTCAGACTCCCCAGGCATTTGCCTGCCGGCTGATCAAAGACGCTCATGAACAGGCTAAGCTTGACGGGTTTACGGGAACCGATGACGCGTCCCTCTTGGAGCGTCTGGGCATGACGGTCCATTTGATTCCCGGCAGTATTTTCAATATTAAAATCACCGGACCGGACGACATGGAAATGGCCGAAGCCCTGCTATCCTGTTTACCCAGGGATTCATAATCGATCGTCAACCAGGAAGGAGGTAATCATATGACCGGTTTCATGGACATGATGAAAGAACGACGCAGTATCCGAAACTACGAGCAAAAAGAGATTCCGCAAGATGTGCTCAACGCCATCCTGGAAGCAGTGCAATGGACGCCCTCCTGGGCCAACACCCAGTGCTGGGAAATCGTGGTGATCACGGATTCGGATGTAAAACAGAAGCTCCAGGAGGCGGTACCCAAGGTCAATCCCGCCCATAAATCCATTGCGGCCGCCCCGGTGCTTCTGGCGCTGTGCGCGAAAAAAGGCGTGTCCGGATATTACAAGGATGTGAGCACCACCCGTCTGGGAGACTGGTTCATGTTCGATCTGGGTCTGGCAGCCCAGAGCATCAGCTTGGCGGCCCATGCGCATGGCCTGGGATCCCTGATTGTCGGCTTGTTCGATCATCAGCAGGCGGAAACGGCGTTGCATGTTCCGGAAGGAATCGAACTGGCGGCCATCATGACCCTGGGGTATGCGTCAAAAATTCCTTCACCGCCCAAACGCAGAGAGATCCGTGAGTTTGTGCATGAAAATCGATTTTAAACCAGCCGAACATCGTTGCCGGCTGTGACAACTTCGAGCGATACGCCAAAAGCCCCGTTGTTGTCCGAGAACCGACGGCTGAAACGCCGGGTGGCCGAACTGGAAACCCTGGCCCGAAAGCTGCGGGAAACCCGGGATGCTCTTGAAGCCAGCGAGCAACGGTATCGCAGCGTTTTCGAAAACACCGGCACTGCCATGGTGATTATTGAAAACGACATGACCATTTCCATGATCAATGCCTGTTTCCAGGACCTCACCGGATATTCCAAAAAAGAGATCGAGGGTCGGATGAAATGGCCGGAATTCGTGGTGCCCGACGATGCCGAGCGCATGCGGGCCTATCATGTTCAGCGCCGCAAGGATCGCATGCTGGCGCCTACCGAATATGAATGCCGGGTCCAGAACCGTTACGGTGAGATCAAGGATATGCAGGTCAATATCGACATGATCACCGGGACCCGGCAGAGCGTCGCTTCGTTTATGGATATCACGGCCTTCAAGCAGGCGGAAGCGGCCTTGATGGAAAGCGAGCGCAAACTCTCCAAGCTCATGGGAAATCTTCCCGGAATGGCCTATCGCTGCACGGTGGATCCTTCCCGCTCCTTGCGTTTTGTTTCCGCGGGAAGCAAATGGCTCACGGAATACCCGCCCTATGAGCTGATCGAAGACGGCAACGTTACCCTAATGGATCTGATTCATCCCGATGATCGCCAACGAGTGAAGGAACAGATCAAGGGACTGCTTTCCGCCAGACGACCGTTTCAACTGGAATACCGGATTATCACCGCTTCCGGAAAGACCAAATGGGTCTGGGAAGAGGGCGTGGGAGTTGTTTCGGAAAATGGCGACATCACCGAAATTGAAGGGTTTATCTCCGACATTTCGGAGCACAAGGAAGAAGAACTCCAGCTTCGGAACGAAAACATCCGCTTGAAAACCAGCATCGGGGAGCGTTACAAATTCGGGGATATTATCGGCAAAAATCCGGCCATGCAGGCGGTTTACGAGCGGATTGCCAAGGCTGCGACCTCAAACGCCAATGTCATTATTTACGGCGAATCCGGCACCGGCAAGGAACTGGTGGCCCGGCAGATCCATCGCTTAAGCGACAACAAAGACCGTCCCTTTGTGCCGGTCAACTGCAGCGCCATCCCCGAGCCCCTGTTTGAAAGCGAATTTTTCGGATATAAAAAAGGCGCGTTTACCGGCGCGACAGCCGATAAACCCGGATACTTCGACCTGGCCGAAGACGGCACCCTGTTTTTGGATGAACTGGGAGAAATCGATTCTGCCGCCCAGGTTAAACTGCTCCGGGTTCTGGAAGGCGGAGGATATACGCCGGTGGGCGGACAGGAAACCCGAACGGTTCGGGCCCGCATTGTGTCGGCCACAAACCGCGATTTAAAGGAGGATCTTCAAACCGGGCGGATCCGTGAGGATTTTTTTTACCGGATTCATATTATTCCCATTAATCTGCCCCCTTTGCGCGACCGCAAAGACGACCTGCCCTTGCTTATCGAGCATTTTCTGACCATGTATGCCAAAAACGACGAGACGCCAAAAATGGACGGGAAAATGCTGGCGCAGTTGTATGTGTATGAATGGCCGGGCAATGTCCGTGAGCTTCAAAACGTGCTGCAGCGCTTTGTTACCTTAAAAACGCTTGATTTCATGGCCCGCACCGTGCCGGATGAAAAATCAACCCCTGTCGGCGGTCATGCGGATAAGCCCATGCAGGGGGAATTCCTTTCCGATATTATGAACCGCCTGGAAAAAAAGGTGCTCATGGCGGCTTTGGGAAAAAACCGGTGGCACCGGAACAACACCGCCCGACAGCTTGGGATTGACCGGAAAACCCTGTTGCGGAAAATGAAAAAACTCGGGATAAAATGACCCAATAAGAGGCATTGATGTCTCTTATTTATTTATATAAGAATTTAGAATAGTTATTTTATTTTTACTCGATTTTAGAGGCAGAAATGACCCGGCTGTCCATTGGCGTGGGTTTTTTGCAAGTCCTGTGTCCTCGCTGTTTACCCGGTTCTGCTTTTTATATTTTACCCAGCCCACCTATATATCATCCTTATGATTGCCTCCTGATTGCCGCCGATCCTCAAGACCGCGGTATGGAAATTTCCGCTTTTAAACTTGCTGGCATAATTTTTGCCTTAATAATCGCCTTCATGATGGCAACCAGTGACGCCAAAAGGAAGCAGGGCCATTCACGGTGGCGGCAGGATGATAGCGAACGGATAACACTCAGGAGATGATCCATGTTGAATTATAAATCGGTTATGTCAAAAATAGAACGACTCCATCCCGTTTCTCGATATGTCCAGGTTCTTCCGTCGGACTTTGGCAGCATGTATTTGCTTTATCCCTCTGAAAGTGAATGCATGGCCGCTGCCGGCCAACGGGGCATGCTGGATAAAGTAATGGACAGCATCCGGCTTCGTTGGAAACGGGCCGGCGAAGTCCGATATTATAAACAGAATTCACTTTATTGACGACCCCATGGCTGCCTGGTGAAAAGGCGGGTGACGTCCCTTCAGCAGGGAATGTTTAGAACGGAATAAGGCAGAATAACAATACCGGGAATTTTTCATTTGAGCGAAAAATTCCCGGTATTGTTTTATAAAACCGCCCCATGGATGTCGTTTATCATCCGTAACGACACATCGGCCAGGGCCGTGCTCATGGCATCGGCCAAAGCCTGGGGGTGTTTGCGGGCGCAGGGTTGGATGGACAGATAATTTTTCTGGAAGAGAACCTGTTTCTCGGCAGGGCGCTGTGTTTTATCCAACAGCGTGACGGTGACCGACAGCACAGCTTCCCAGTGATGATCGTGGTCGCGTTCAAGAAAGGATTCCACGATACCCGTCAGGCGATAGTCAGCCAGACGGTCATCGCCGACCACCACGGCCCGAAAGATACCGGCGCTCCGGATATCACGGTAAAACAAGCTGGATATCATGTCCGACGGATCGTTGAACCACTGGTGATAGGTATATGCATCGTAGACCACCGGGCCTGTGGCGTAGATGATCCGGCTGGTATTAAAAGGCGGCATGACCTTAAAGGTTCCCACCGCAATATTGGCGGCCACAGGCTGTTTCACGACCGGTTCCGGCAGGGAATAATAAACGTGGTAAAAGGCAATATCGAGTTGTTTCGCTTTGGGTCCCACGCATCCGCTGAAAACAGGAAGCAGGCAGATCAGTGCCAAAAATTTTAGGATGATATTTTTTCTCATTGGTTGATTTCCCCTTGTAACCGATCCGTTGGCCGGGTGTTGATTAATGAGCCTGATATTGTGTTATGGCCTGTTTTGTTGTTTTCCGATACCTTATAATCCCTTTGTTTTGCGTCAATCGCTCATGGATTCGATGGATTTTGGCGCCGGGGGTTCGGAAAAAATCATCAGGGACGGCTGAACAGACAGCTTCTCGATCAGACGGTTGATGGTTTTGCCGGTGCTGTCGAGTTGTCTTAACGTTTGCGTCAGTTCCTGGTCGATGCTGGAGACCCGGTCTTTTGTTTCATCCACCAGCAGGTTTCCGTTGCGCAAAACAGCAGCGGTTTGATCCACGCTGTTTTTCAGACGGATCATAATATCGGTCAGATGCCGATCATGGTTTTCAATCATTGCATCAAGACGGATAAGGATCTGATCGGCGCTTTCCAGCACGCGTCCGGCCGTAAAACTTGCATCATGAAGGTTGTTCTGGAACCGACGCCATTGGTCGGAGTCCATCGTGTTTTGCAGGTTTTCAATCAGGTTCCGGATATCGGATGAGAGTTTCTGGATTTCCGCGTCCACCAAAATTTGTCGGGTGATATCGAGGGTTTGGAGGATCCCATCGGAAATGCCCTTGCTATCGATCTGTTTGAGATTTTCAACAATGGCGGACACATCGGTGAGCAGTTGGGCGATGTCGGACGGCCGGGTGTCGATGACAGGATATTTGGGCTCAAAACTCAGACGGGGGCTCCGGCTCTCCTCTCCCTCTTTTTTACGCTCGAGCTCAACAAACATGATCCCGGTGATGCCGACGGATTTGATCTGGGCGACCAGGTTTTCCTTGTCTTTTAACGGTTCGTCCAGGTTGAGAACGATCTGAATCAGATAACCATCGGGCGCCACTCCAATGCTCTCCACCCGGCCGATGCCCACCCCCCGGTATTTGACGGAGGAATCCTTGCTCAAACCCTGGACGGATTCATCAAAATACGCGACATAATACCGTGGTTCCTGGAAATATTGCGACATCCCCAGCCAGAGCACAGCCATAATCACGAGGCTCATGCCGATAATAACAAACAGACCTACTGAAAATTTTGTTCGGATGGAAGGCATGCGGCGCTCCCTTATGGGTTTTTATACATTCTAAATTTTTACGGCCCCTTATTTCCGACTCCTGTCGTATCGACTGAAAAATCGGCGGACAAGGGGGTCGGGGCTGTTGTTTTTCAGATCCAGAGGCGATCCTTGGGCAATGATTTTTTTTGATATCTTGTCAAGCATGATCACCCGTTGCGCCACGGTGAATATACTGGCCAGTTCATGGGTGACAATAACCATGGTGGCGCCGGTGTGACGGTTGATGGTTAAGATCAGGTTGTCGATTTCTTCGGCTGTGATCGGATCAAGACCCGCCGAAGGCTCATCCAGAAATAAAATTTCCGGGTTCAAGGCAAGAGCCCGGGCCAGGCCGGCGCGTTTTTTCATGCCCCCGGAAATTTCCAAAGGGAGATGATGCTCATAATGCAGCAGGCCCACCAGGTCCAGTTTTGTTTTTACCATTTTAGCCACCGCATGGTCGGGCAGCACCGTGTGCTCCCGAATCGGCAGGGCCACGTTTTCTCCCACGGTCATGGAGCCGAGCAGGGCGCTGCCCTGAAACAGAACGCCGATCCTGCGCAGCATAGCAGCGTATTGGTTTCCCGAGCATTCGGCGATATCCGTGTCGCCGATGATGATCCGGCCGGACTCCGCCGGCTCCAGCCCCAGCATGTGCCGCAGCAGTGTGCTTTTCCCGCTTCCGCTGCCCCCTAAAATAACAAATATTTCTCCTTTGTTAACAAAAAAGGAAAGATCATCAAGGATCAGATCGTCTCCGTATCGAACGGTCAGATGATTCACTGTCACGGGTGCGTCATTAATCATGGCCTGTTTTTTCCCGTCACCAGTAACTGCGGATGACCGCAAACAGCGAGTCAAACAATATGATGAGAAAAATACACGTCACCACGGCGGATGTGGCCGCATTCCCGACCGCGGCGGCCCCGCCTCTGGCCTGAAACCCGCGAAAACAGCCGACTCCTGCAATGATCACGGCGAACACCAGGGATTTGGACAGCCCCCAGAATATCTCAAAAAGCTTGAGGCTGTTGATGGTCTGTTGAATATAGCTTCCGGTGCTCAAATCCAGAAGGGTCACGCCGATAAACAGCCCCCCCGCAATGGCAAAGAAGTTTGAAAAGATGGTCAGCAGCGGGATTACGACAACGGCGGCGAGCATCCGCGGAATTACCAGAAACTGAATGGGATCAAATCCCATGATGGTTAAGGCGTCGATCTCTTCGGCAATTTTCATGGCGCTGATTTCAGCGGCATAGGCGGATCCGGAACGACCTGCCACCACGATGGCCGTCATGATGGGGCCGAGTTCCGACACCATGGCCAGGGCCACCAGGGAGGCTACATAAATATTGGCACCGAACTGGCTCAACTGAAGCGATGACATAAAGGCCATGATCAGTCCCAGCAGAAAGCTGATCAATGCCACCACCGGAACGGCGTCGACACCCGTGGTTTTCATATATCCGATGGTATCTTCCAGACGCAGGGAGCGGGGATGTTTGATCAGGTTGACAGACGATAGAAAAAGCGAGCCGATAAAGGCGGTAAAAAATTTAAGTCCGATCAGGATGCTGATGGTGGCTTCTCCGAGTTCGGCGATCAGATTCAAACGACGGTGCACCGGTTTTCGGGCAGGACGCTTTTCAATAGCAGATCCGTGTCTGTCCATGATTTCCGCGGCAGCAGGGGAAGTTGCATCGATTTCGATACGGGCGTTGCGCAGCACCGGCATGGAACGCAGTTCGCTGATCAGCAGGGCGCCGTAATCATCCATATAGGTCACGTCCGAAAGATTGATTCCCAAAGCGACCGGGGTGATTTTAGCAATCGCGGCGGAAAGACGGCGCAGGTTTTTCGGCGCCGTATCAATATCAAGCCTGCCGGAAAGGCGCAGAATCCAGCGGCCGTCTGCTTTCGCATCAAGCTGATAGGTAAATGGCAGCGCCTTGGTTTTCTTCATTTCCGGAATATCCTTTTCATTTGAGGGCTTGGCTCCGGAATTTTTCCAGTTGATCCCGATAATAAGGCCTATTTTCCCTGGCGGCGGCCAGTGCCTTTTCTCCGGCCGCAATGGCATTGGCATAGTCGCCGTTGATGAAATAGGATTCCGCAAGGGTATCTAATACATGAGCTTCATCGGAAAGAGCCGCGGCCCGTTGCGCCAGTTCCAGAGCCTCCATCGGATTTTGCAGGCGGGTGTCCGGGCACGTGGCATAAAGCCAGGCCAGATTGTTTAGGGCTTGGATATGATCCGGATCATGGGCCAGCGCTTTTCGATAGGCGGTTTCCGCTTTTCGGTATTGCTGATTCTGATAATGGATGTCGCCGGATAATTGCAGCAAATCCGGGTTGTCCGGGTCAGATTTCAATTGGTTTTCAATAACGGCCGACGCATAGGAGATGTTGAGCGTGGCTCCGGTTTTGCCGAAATGGAAACTGTATCCCAGCCAGCCGAAAACCAGGACCCCGCCCAGAAAACAAACAATGCCGTTTCGAATTTTACGGTCATGGGAAAAGATCGCGGACGGGTCGGTCTCGGCCCGGGCAAGAAAGTCGATCCTCTCCCGAATGCTGTAATGATGCCAGTTGGGACGATCCGGCGATTGACCGCTGGTTTCGGCGATCTTTTCAAACGTCGATATCAGGGGATAGGCATATCCAATGACCCCAAGGGCATATGCATCGGCCTGACGTTCAAAGTTGCGCATAAACCATCCGAAAATAAATCGAAAATAGATCAGAAACATGACAATCATGAGCAGACCGGCGGAAATGGAGATAAACGTGGCGCTGCCGGCGCCGTTTTTCGGAAGAAGACCGTAAGAGGCTTCCAGATAGATCAGGCCGAAGAGCATGACATCGAGAAGGGAAAAGGTAATAAGCAGATAGGCGGCAAAGAAAAACAGGTAAAAAAGCAGATGCTTTTTTTTGATGTGGCCGATTTCATGGGCAATGACCGCATCCAGCTCAACAGGGTGAAGGTGCCTGAGCAGCGCCGGTGTAACCAGAATATAGCGGAAACGGCGGATGAGACCCATAACGCCTGCGGTGATCATGTTTCCGCCGAACAGGGGCCAGACCATGATATCCCGATATTTCATCCCGGCCGTGCGGCAAAGCGCAGCAATGCGGGATCGGACCGGGCCGTCCGGCAGAGGCGTACATCCCCAGAATTTCTGAATAAGAGTCGGTCCGATAATGGCAATGACGATCAGAAAAAAAAAGAAGTAGCTGATCTGGCCGGCGGTGGAATCCAGAAATGCTTGCGGTTGATCAAACGGCAGAAGCCGGATCATATCCGCGCTCATGGAAATGACCAGCCACGGCAGAAGGATGGGGATGGAAAAACTGATGTTTGAAAGCACGTAATCCAGCCGGGACAGCCCGGACCGGTAGATTTTCTGATGGGCGCGGTAGGCGCAGGCCCAGACAATAGCCATCAGGGCGATGAACAGAACCAGAAAAACCAGGGCTTCAAGGGTGGGAACGGCCTTCAACAGAGGGATGGACCGTAAAAAGAATCCAAGGTGGAGTTCATAGATCATAATGGCGTAAACCGCCACCGCCAGGATGGACTGCTGGGTCAGCGCGCTCTGGAACCGATGGTCCAGCGTGTGGGGCGATATCCTGCCCACCTGGGATTCAATCCGGGAAAACACTATTCGGCTCAGGATGGCAAAGGCTGCCGCCAGGATGAAAAAGATCAGAACCACCGAAAATGGGGACAGAGCGGGCGGCTCCATCGGCTGGTAGGTCGCGTAGATCAGCAGGGCAACGATGTAGTAAATAAAATAACTGAACATAACCGGCCTGAAAAACGATTATTTGGTCGGGTGGTAAAACCGATCTTTTTCACTGTAAATGCAGCCGCAGTATGGCTGACGATACATACCGAGGCGTTTGGATTCCGCGATGCCTTCTTTCCAGCCCGTTCTGAAATCCTGATAATAAAAGGGCACGCCTACGGACGCGCCAGCGGTTTCGCCGATTTCCCGGACCAGATCGTGTTTCTGGAATTTGCTGTACAGCAGGGTGGTGGAAAATCCGTCGAACCGTCCGCGCCGGGCGATGTGGGCCGCGGATGTCAGGCGTTCCCGATAGCAGATTATGCAGCGGTTGGATTCCCGGAAAATGATTTTCCGCAAAAAACCTTCCAGGTCATAATCGGTCGGACAGATCAGGCGCAGGTCGATCCCGGCGGCGTAATCTTCCAGGGTCTGCTGACGTTTGAGGCATTCGGTGTAGGGATGGATATTGTTCCGGTAGAAGAAACCGGTCACGTCCACCTCATCTTCCCGAAGCACCTGTATGGGATAAATGGCGCACGGACCGCAGCAGATATGGAGGAGGATTTTTTTCATGTACGTTCACCGAAAATAGCGGTTCCGATCCGCACCAGGGTGGCCCCTTCCTGGACGGCGACTTCAAAATCGCCGGTCATGCCCATGGAAAGTTCATGCATGACGACATTGTCGATATGCAGCGCTTCAATGCGGTCCCGAAGAGCCGCCAGGGCTGAGAAATACGGCCGGACCCGCTCGGCCGCCTCGTCAAAAAACGGCGGCAGGGTCATCAGGCCCTTGATCCGGACATGGGCGAGCCTGCTGATCTCGACGATCACGTCGGTGACCTCGTCTTCCGCCAGGCCGGATTTGGTCTGTTCGCCGGAAAGATTGACCTGGATCAGAATATCCTGGAGTTTGCCGATGTTTTCCGCGTGCCGGTCCAGTGCGGCGGCAAGCTTGAGGCTGTCCACCGAGTGGATCAGATCAAAATAGCGCACCGCGTCTTTGGCTTTTTTGGATTGAAGATGACCGATGAAATGCCATGCTGCGGGCATATCCGCAAGGGCATCTATTTTCGACCTTGATTCCTGCAAGTAACTTTCCCCGAAAATATCAATACCCGCGGCCATGGCGGTCTCGATTTTATCAGCAGGCACGGTTTTGGTAACAGCGACCAGTTTGACCTCGGCCGGATCCCTTCCCACCGATAGGGATGCCTGCTTCAGGCGCTGTCTGATGCGGTCAATTCGCTTGGCAATCGTCATTGTTTTCCACCACCTTCAATTCCGGGCATACATTCGCCCGCCGGATCAGTGCCCCGCTTCGGGTCAGGCACTCCATTACTTCACAGACCGGCAGACCCACCACATTGGTGTAGGAACCGTTGATGGAATTCACCATAAAGGACCCCAGGCCCTGAATGGCATATCCTCCGGCCTTGTCATAGGGTTCGGGGGTATGCACGTACCAGTCGATTTCCTCTTGGGTCAGCATTTTGAACCGCACCTCGGTGACAACGGTATCGGAATGATAAAATCCGGTTTTCCGGCGATAGACCGCATAACCTGTATATACCTTGTGACGCTGTCCGCTCAGCAGATGCAGCATCTGCCGGGCGTCATCCTCGGAAACCGGCTTTTCAAGAATACGTTCTTTGATCACGACAATGGAGTCGGCTCCGATGACCCATGCCTCAGGATGAGATTTTGCTATGTCATCGGCCTTGGCTTCGGCCAGGATCCGGGTATATGCCTTGGGATCAGATGTATCCGCGGTAAATGTTTCTTCATCGATCCGGCTGGGAATGATATCAAACCGGAGCCCGGCTGCTTCCAGAAGGTCTTTGCGCCTGGGGGAGGCCGAAGCCAATATAATGCCGCCATGTCGGTCATGTTTGAGTTCCATATTGTTCCAATTAACAGATAAATCTACGAAAGACAACCATCTTGAAGAATTCCCGGCCGGATGCAAGCAGCGTTCAGGGATTGGGATGCTTGCGTATTTGATGATTTTGTCCTTGAATTATCCGCTGGATTCGGATATGACCCTTGACGATTCAGGCCATTGTCCCGGGCCTGTTTTTCCCTGTTTTCCGGAATGTTTTGCGTGAAGGAAAAATCATCCCTTTGCCTGGGTGGCGGAATAGGTAGACGCAAGGGACTTAAAATCCCTCGGGGCATTGTCCCTGTGCCGGTTCGATTCCGGCCCCAGGCA
>CAZRES010000047.1:0-20719 GCA_964598885.1 uncultured Desulfobacteraceae bacterium
CCACCTGGAACATCCAGAACGCCAGCACCCACGGGTCGCCGTCAGGGGTGAAGTCACTCAGAAAAAAGCCCGTGGTCCCAAACCACCCCGAAGCGCTTGCGCCGAACATCAGGCCGAATCCGACGGCCCAGTAAGCGATGGACCCCATGGAAAAGTCCATCAGGTTTTTCATCATGATGTTGATCAGGTTCTTGGCTCGTGTGAAACCGGCTTCCACCAGGGCAAATCCGGCCTGCATGAAAAAGACCAGGCAGGCTGCCACCAGGGTCCACAGATAGTTGGCATGGGTCTGGACCAGATCGATGGCCTCCTTGTTGGAAAGCGCTGTGGGCGCGTCGTCGCCGGCCCAGGCCCCGGCGATGGTCATCAGGATGGTTGCCAGGGTTAAATAAATAATTTTCATGGTATTCCCCTTTTTATTGATGGTTGATATCCAAAGATATGATTCACAAATAATAAAAACATTAAATGGCGTCTTTACCCGTTTCGCCCGTTCGAACCCGGATCACCTTTTCCACAGGCAGAACAAAAACTTTCCCGTCTCCGATCTGTCCGGTATTGGCGTTGTCGGCAATGGTTTTAACGACTTGGTCGGCCTGATCTGCGCTGACCACAATGTCGATTTTGATCTTAGGAACAAAACCCACATTGTATTCCGCCCCCCGGTAGATTTCCCGGTGTCCTTTTTGCCGACCGAAACCTCTGACCTCACTGATCGTCATTCCGGTGATCCCGATTTTTTCCAACCCCTCCTTGATTTCATCCAACTTGAAGGGTTTGATGATCGCCTCAATTTTTTTCATGGCCGCTCTCCTTACGTTAAAAACAATGAGTTTGTCCCATTCCTGCATGGTTGAGGCCATAAATTGCAAGGCGCGTGCCAGATGGTTTTTCAAGGCTGACGAATTTATAACAAGCTGAATAATCAGATTTAAAAACAAATGGATGGCGGGTTGACCATGGCCGCAATCAGGAATGGAAGACAAATTTGTCGGCCTTGAAGCGGCAAATAGAGAAATTATCGACGGATCTTTCGGTCCATGGGCCTGTCTGGAACCATGCCGATAACTGTGGGAGAAAAAATATTTCAAAAATGTTAAAAATTGAAGGGGTGGATTACAAAAATGTCATAATCGCGCTGCGCGCGGAAAACGAGGAAAAAGACAAAAGCAATTTATTCCATGATATACTGGCAGCTTAAAAATATTTTTTAGTTATGGCATGACAAGTGCATAACCCATTCAGCATTCACGGCAACGCATGCATGATGTTCCATATGCGATTTAACGAGCCGCCAACGCAAAGATCGGATGAACCCGATCATAAACATAATTTAACGAAAGGAGACAAGCAAAATGAAGACAACAAGAGCATGGGTGAGTGGGTTTCTGGTGATGGTCATTATGAGCGCCGGCACGGCGGTCGCCGCCGAGGTTACCGGTGGCATGGATTTATATTCCGCTTATGTCTGGAGGGGGATTACGTTTAATGACGGGGTGGTGGTTCAGCCGAGCATGGATGTCGCCGCCGGCGGTTTCAATTTTAATGTATGGGGTAATTTCGATATTGATGATTACGACAATAGTCTGGATGACGGCGAATTTTCCGAGATCGACCTGACCTTGTCGTATACGGCCGAAGCCGGACCGCTTTCCATCACCGGCGGATACATTGAGTATCTGTTTCCGACCACCGACGTCGGGGGGGCGCCCGGCACCCGGGAAATTTTTCTGGATGTTTCCGGGGAGCCCTCTGATGGCTTTGTTTTCGGCGTGAGCGCCTATTATGATATCGACGAGGTCGAGGATTATTATCTTACGCCGTATGCCGGATATTCCATGGCGATGGATGAAGAACTATCGCTGGATTTCGGAGCATCCTTCGGATACGCGGGAGAGGATTTCGCCATCGGCGGAGAATCCGGGTTTCATGAATACACGGTTTACCTGGGGGCCGGCTATCAGATGGAATCGGTTTCCTTAAGCGCGCTACTGGGCTATACGGATACCATGGATAAGGATGTCCTTCCCGAAGCCGCGGCGGATGTCAATTTCTTCGGCGGCGTCGGCGTGGCGTATAGCTTCTGATCCCACTTGATCCGGTTTGCCGCCGCCATGTCGGGGGGTTGCGGCAAACCGGACATTTCGCTCACCTATCTCGTCTTCTCTATTCTTTGTATTTCTTTTATGGAGTTTCCGCAGCCTGCCGGCGCTCCTGATCGGCAACCCAAGCGTCAAGGATCTGCTCGGCCCCCTCAATGGTGCCGGCCTCTTCCACCGGATAGGAAACATTATCGCCGACGGTCTGCATCAGCGTTCTTCCCTTCTGAGCCCCTACCCGGATGACCCGGGACATACCGTAATCCGCAAGCATTTTCTGTATTCTCTGGATTTCGGCGATATCATTTTCGTCAATTTCTCTGGTATCGATAATCCGGGTAACGCAGGTAAATCCCGGCTCCAGCTTGGCCGCGGCTTTTTGGATCATATCGAATGAATTTTTTACCTGATTTTTTTGAACCCGCCCCAGGGTAATATAAAGACGGTTCTTGAGAAGATCGACTTTGGCATCGAACATGTGTGGCTCCTTATGGCATTACTGGTTCGCGAGGCATGCCTTATCGGCTTGCGGCCATAACGTTACGAAATAAATTCATTGTATTCAAGCAGGAATTTTAAGGCGTTTATTTTGCATTGCATTGTTTTTGATAATTTTGATAAAATTTTATATTTTATGTTAATGAGAGTTTCCGACTCAGGGGAATAACAGGGAGGAAGAGCGATGGCATATTGCGAGGTATGCGGCTATTCGCATCAGGCTGGTTTTGTTTCCACGAGGTTTGCGGGTACTGATGGGGTGTCCCTGGAAACGGAAAAATGGGCCGATGTTTTCGAAAAAAGGGGGATCGACTGTTTTTATTTCGCCGGGGAACTGGACCGTCCGGCGGATCGGTCTTTTTTGTGCCCCGAAGCCCATTTCCACCATCCCGAAATCGCTCAGATCAATCAAAATGTTTTCGGCGTATATGCCCGAGGCCGGTATCTGACCGAGGAAATCAACCGGCTCAAGAACAAAATCAAAGATGATCTGTATGGATTTATCGAAAATTTTGAACTTGAAATACTGGTGATTGAGAACGCCCTGGCCATTCCCATGAATATTCCCCTGGGAATGGCGATTACCGAAGTTTTGTGCGAGATCAATATGCCGGTCATTGCCCATCACCATGATTTTTATTGGGAACGGCAGCGGTTTCTTACCGGGGCGGTGGGAGATTATTTGCGCATGGCTTTTCCTCCCCACATTCCGGGTATCGAACACGTGGTGATCAGCACCGCCGCCGGAGATCAATTGAGTCTGCGCACCGGCATTTCTTCCCGCCTGATTCCCAATGTCATGGATTTTGGTCATCCCCCGCCCGGCATTGATGAATACAATGCCGATTTCCGCCAGGCGATCGGTATGCAGGATGACGAGCTGTTCATTCTTCAGCCGACCCGGGTAGTGGCCCGAAAAGGGATCGAACACGCCATCGAGCTGGTGCACCGACTGGATATGAAGGCAAAGTTATTTATCTCTCATGTGTCCGGAGATGAGGGCCATCAGTACGAGCAGCGCATCCGGCAATATTCGGAGCTGTTGGGCGTCAACACCATTTTTGAGTCCGATATCATCAGCGATAAACGCGGCACTCTGCCGGATGGAAGAAAAGTTTATACGCTGTCTGATGTTTATCCCCATGCGGATCTCGTGACTTATCCCTCTAATTACGAAGGTTTCGGCAATGCGTTTCTGGAAGCCATTTATTTTAAGAAACCCATTGTGGTGAACACATATTCCATTTACGCCATTGACATCAAGCCAAAAGGGTTTTCCGTAATCGAAATCGATGGGTATGTTACGGAAGAATCGGTTAAACATGCCCGGAAGGTTCTCATCAATCAAGGTCTTCGGGAACGCATGGTCAATCACAATTATGAGATTGCCGCCAAATTTTATTCTTATGAAGTGTTGAACCGGACCCTTAATAATCTGATTGCCAAATGCCTCAAATGTTTGCGGAAGGTTACCATCTGCGCCTGATGGACAAAACATCTACTTACAAATTAATTTCTTGGAATGTCAATGGGTTGCGGGCCGCCGTCGGCAAGGACTTTCTCCAGACCTTTCAATCGCTGGATGCCGATGTTTTCTGTGTTCAGGAGACCAAACTCCAGGACGACCAGTTGCCCGATGTTCTCCGGCAGATTGGCGGTTATGAATCGTTTTGGTCCCATTGCAGCGTAAAAAAAGGATACAGCGGCGTCGGTGCCTGGACCCGGATACCGCCGGTATCCGTTAAAAACGGCATCGGCATTGAAGCGTTCGACCGCGAAGGCCGGATACTGCAACTCGATTTTTCCGATTTTATCTTGTTTAATATTTATTTCCCCAACGGCCAGATGAACGATGAACGGCTGGCATACAAACTGGAATTCTACAAGGCGTTTTTTGAATACGCGCGCCGGCTGAGGGATGCGGGGCGCCGCCTGGTGATCGCCGGCGATTACAACACCGCCCATAATGAAATTGATCTGAAAAATCCCAAGGCAAACGAAAACTCCTCCGGATTTCTGCGGATCGAGCGGGACTGGCTGGATCGGGTTGCTGCGGATGGTTTTGTGGATACGTTTCGGCATTTTTATCCCGACCGCATCAAATATTCATGGTGGACCTACCGGTTTCGGGCCCGCGAGCGGAATGCCGGGTGGCGGATCGATTATTTTTTCGTGACCACGGATCTGATCGAAAATGGACATGTCAGGGAGGCGTTTATCGATAATACGGTTTTCGGTTCGGACCATTGCCCTGTTGGACTGACGCTGGAATTTTAATTTCAAAAATACGCAATAAAAGGAGATCAGGTACCGAAATGGATATTGTGGCGGTATATGGAAGCCCCCGGCGAAACGGGAACACGGCGACGCTTCTGAAAAAAGCCGTGGCCGGCGCCCGGGAGGCCGGCGCCGGGGTGGATGAAATTGTGTTAAGGGACTGCGAGATGTCGCCCTGTCTGGAAATCTATGGATGCAAAAAAGAGGGGGAGTGCGCCATCCGCGATGATTTTCAGGCGGTCCGGGATCGTATTCTTTCGGCCGGCGGTCTGATGATCGCTACTCCCATCTTTTTTTATACGGTGTCGGCGCACGTCAAAATCCTTATGGACAGGTGTCAGTCGCTGTGGGTTAAAAAATACTGGATTGATGAAGTCGCTTATGGTACGTGGACACCGGTTCGAAAAGGACTGGTGATTTCCGCCGGCGCCACCAGGGGGAAAAAGCTTTTTGACGGCATGCTGCTTTCCATGCGGTATTTTTTTGATGTGTTCGATATGGCGCTCTGGGATGCGCTTTTGTACCGCCAACTGGATTTTGGCGGCGACGTACTCAAACATCCCGCCTATCTGGAGGAGGCCCGGGAAAAGGGACGGGCCTTCGCCCGGGCGGTCATGGACGACCAATGAAACTTTCTTTTAAGCCGATCGGATTAGAGGACCAGGAAGCCTATGGCCGTCGGCTTGACGCGTGCCCACAGGCTGCCTCGGATTATAGTTTCATCAATCTCTGGTCCTGGGCCGATATCTACGGCTTGGAATGGGCGTGGACCGATGCGCTGGTGTGGATCCGGCAGCGCAAGCCGTTACGACGCTACTGGCCGCCGGTCGGCGACTGGGAATCGGTTTCATGGGCGTCGGAATTTGCGGAACATGAAACCGCGCCCGTAGAGTTCATCCGGGTTCCCGGAGGTCTGGTCCGGATATGGCATGATGCCCTGGGGGATCGTGTGACCGCCATATCCAAACGGGATCAGTGGGATTATATCTATGCAACGGCTGATCTGATCGCCCTCAAAGGGAACCGGTTCCATAAAAAGCGGAATCTGGTGGCTCAGTTTGAGAAAAATTATACGTATCGCTATGAGCCCTTGACGATGGAACTGGCGGACAAAACCCTGGCTCTTCAGGATGACTGGTGTCTCTGGCGTCAATGCAGTTCCGACGCGCATCTGGCAGATGAAAACCGGGTCATCTGGAAGGTGCTGTCCCACTGGGATCTTCTGTCCGGCGCTGTCGGTGGTTGCCTGCTGGTGGAAGACCTGGTGGCGGCCTATACGGTGGGAGAGGTGGTTTCCGAAGATACACTGGTGATTCATTTTGAAAAGGCATGTCCGAATCACAAGGGGAGTTACCAGGCCATCAACCGGATCTTTCTGGCCCATCAATCGCCGGGTCCGGTCTGGGTGAACCGGGAGCAGGATCTGGGGGATGAGGGGTTGCGCCAGGCGAAGATGTCGTATCATCCAAAACGGTTTCTGGAAAAGTTCAACGTGACGATAACATAAGGAAAGAGCAATATGGGCGGATTTTTCGGCTGCGCGTCCAAAACCGATTGCGTTATGGACGTGTTTTACGGAACGGATTATCATTCCCATCTCGGCACCAAACGTGGCGGGATGGCGGTCAGAAACAGCGCGGGCATTAAAAAGACCATCAAGAATATTGAAAATGACTATTTCCGGAGCAAACTGGATGCCGATCTGCCGTATTTAGACGGCAAAATCGCCATCGGTGTTATCAGTGATACGGATTCCCAGCCGCTGATCATCGGCTCCCACCTTGGAACATTTGCCATTGCCATTGTGGCGAAAATCAGCAACCTTGAAGACCTTACCCGCCAGGCCTATGACCGTGGCTTTCATTTTTCCGAGGCTGCCGAGGGAAAGGTCAGCCCCACGGAACTGGTGGGCATGCTCATTGCTCAGGGGGCTTCGTTTGAGGAAGGAATCTCCCATGCCCAGAGCGTCATCCAGGGATCTTGTTCCATTCTGATATTAACGGACAAGGGGATATACGCGGCGCGGGATCGCCTTGGCCGAACCCCGGTGGTTATCGGCAGCAAGGAAGGAGCCTGCGTTGCCTCGTCGGAAAGCTGCGCGCTGTTTAATCTGGGATATGAGGTGGCGTCCTATCTGGGACCCGGGGAAATTGTTTTTCTAACGCCGGAAGGCTATGAGCAGCGCAAACCACCCGGAGACCGGATGCAGATCTGCTCCTTTCTCTGGGTCTATTATGGTTATCCGGCCTCAAGCTACGAGGACATCAACGTGGAGGCCGTGCGGTATCGCTGCGGAAGGGCCCTGGCCCAGACAGACGCGGTGGCCGCGGACTTTGTTGCGGGCATCCCGGATTCGGGGATCGGGCATGCCATCGGGTATGCCAACACCAAGCAGATTCCCTATATAAGGCCCTTTGTTAAATATACCCCTACCTGGCCTCGAAGTTTCTTGCCGGGAGAACAGCGGCAAAGAGATCTGGTGGCCCGCATGAAGCTGATTCCGGTTCAGGCCTTAATCGATGGCAAGCGCGGTTTGTTCTGTGACGATTCCATTGTCCGGGGCACCCAGCTGCGGGACAATATCAAGGTCCTGTTCGATTACGGCGCCCGGGAAGTCCATATGCGGCTGGCTTGTCCCACGCTGATTTATCCCTGTGAATTTTTAAATTTTTCCATGTCACGGACGACCCTGGACCTCATCGGACTGAAAATGATCCATCGGCTGGAGGGAGATGAGGTTTCATCGATCGCGGAATACGCAAAAGCAGAATCGGAAAAAAGATTGGCCATGGTGGATCTTATCCGCCGGGAATTGCAGCTGACTTCTCTGGTCTATCAGAAACTTGACGATCTGGTGGCGGCCATCGGCCTGCCCAAGGAGAAATTGTGCACCCACTGCTGGGACGGCAGCAGTTATTTTTGACGATAGGAGAAAATATGCCGAAAATAGAAGATATTAAAAAAGTGATGATTATCGGCTCCGGCCCGATCATTATCGGCCAGGCCTGTGAATTTGATTATTCGGGGACCCAGGCCTGCAAGGCTCTTCGCGCCCTGGGATACGAGATTGTCCTGGTCAACAGCAATCCGGCTACCATCATGACCGATCCGGGCATGGCGGATGCGACGTACGTGGAACCGCTGAATCTGGAGACCCTTTCCCGGATTATTGAAAAAGAACGGCCCGATGCTCTGCTGCCGAACCTGGGGGGGCAGACCGGTCTTAATCTCAGCCTTGGGCTCCATCGCGCCGGTGTACTGGAAAAATACGGCGTGAAAATCATCGGTGTTAATGTCGGCGCCATTGAACGGGGGGAGGACAGGACGGAATTCAGAAAAACCATGGAGCGTCTCGGCATCGAAATGCCCAGAAACGAGGCGGTTTACACCGTGGAGGATGCCGAACGGGTGGCCGAGGAAGTCGGTTATCCGGTGGTGATCCGACCGGCCTACACCATGGGCGGCACCGGCGGCGGCCATGTGTATAATGTTGAGGAGTTGCGGGAAGTGGCGGCACGGGGCCTGGCGGTCTCCCTGGTGCATCAGGTTCTGGTGGAGGAATCCGTGATCGGCTGGGAGGAACTGGAACTTGAAGTGGTGCGCGATGCCCGCAATCAGATGATCACGGTCTGTTTTATTGAAAACGTTGACGCAATGGGCGTCCACACCGGAGATTCCTTTTGCACGGCCCCCATGCTTACCATCGAGCCGGCCCTGCAGAAACGTCTCCAGGATTATGCCTATTCCATTGTGGAAGCCATTGAAGTGATCGGCGGAACGAATATTCAATTCGCTCATGACCCGAAAACCGGCCGGGTGGTGGTCATCGAGATCAATCCCCGGACCTCTCGGTCGTCGGCTCTGGCATCCAAGGCCACGGGCTTTCCCATCGCCCTGGTGTCGGCCCTGCTGGCCGGCGGCCTGACCCTGGACGAGATCCCCTATTGGCGCGACGGAACCCTTGAAAAATACACGCCGTCCGGGGATTATGTGGTGGTAAAATTCGCCCGGTGGGCCTTTGAGAAATTTACCGGCATCACTGACCGGTTGGGAACTCAGATGCGGGCCGTGGGCGAGGTCATGAGCATCGGCAAAAATTACAAGGAAGCCTTTCAAAAAGCCATCCGATCTTTGGAAAGCGGTCGCTACGGGCTTGGATTTGCCAAAGATTTCAATCAAAAATCCCTTGATGAATTGATGGATCTGCTTACGTTCCCCTCCAGCGAGCGTCATTTTATCATGTACGAGACCTTGCGCAAGGGAGCAAGCATCGCTGATCTGCACGAGAAAACTCATGTCAAGGCATGGTTTATCGAACAGATGCGAGAGCTGGTTCTGTTGGAGGAAGAAATTCTCAAGCACAAGGGCAGTCTGCCGCCGGATGATCTGCTGATCCAGGCGAAAAGGGATGGGTTTGCCGACCGTTATCTGGCCAAATTGCTGGGGGTTGCCGAAAAGGATATTCGCGACCGGCGCAAGGCGATCGGCATGACCGAGGCCTGGGAAGCGGTGCCGGTGTCGGGCGTGGAAAGCGCGGCGTATTATTACTCCACCTACAACGCCCCCGACAGTGTGCCGGTCAGCAACCGGAGAAAAATCATGGTGCTTGGCGGCGGTCCCAACCGCATCGGCCAGGGCATTGAATTCGACTACTGCTGCGTGCATGCCGCCTTTGCCATACGGGACGCGGGCTTTGAATCCATCATGGTCAACTGCAACCCGGAAACCGTGTCCACCGATTATGACACATCTGACAAGCTGTATTTTGAGCCGCTTACCGTGGAAGATGTGCTTTCCATCTATGAGAAGGAGAAACCCGAGGGCGTCATCGTGCAGTTCGGCGGACAGACCCCGCTTAATATCGCCCAGGAACTGGCTGAAGCCGGGGTCAGGATCCTCGGCACCTCCCCGGACACCATTGATCTGGCCGAGGACCGGGACCGGTTTCGGCAGATTATGAAGAAACTGGGCATCCCCCAGCCGGAATCCGGCATGGCACATTCCGAAAAAGAAGCCCTGGCGGCTGCGGCCGACATCGGATATCCGCTGATGGTCCGTCCATCCTATGTGCTCGGGGGCCGTGCCATGATGATCGTTCTGGATGAAGCCATGCTGCGGCAATACATGACAACGGTGGTGGATGTATCTCCGGAGCGGCCGATTCTCATTGACCGGTTTCTGCAAAATGCCATCGAGGCGGAAGCCGACGCCATGGCCGACGGAACCGACGCCTTTGTGCCGGCGGTCATGGAGCACATCGAACTGGCCGGTGTTCATTCCGGCGATTCGGCGTGCGTGATCCCTCCGGTAAGCATTCCGGTCAAGCACATGGAAACCATTTATGAATATACCCGGAAAATCGCCATGGAACTCGGCGTCTCGGGCTTGATGAACATCCAGTACGCCATTGCCAACGATACGGTATATATTCTGGAGGCCAATCCCCGGGCATCCCGAACCGTGCCGCTGGTTTCCAAAGTATGCAATATCTCCATGGCCCGTATTGCCACACAGATCATGCTGGGAAGCACGCTTGGGGAATTTAAGCTGTTTAAAAACACGATTCCCCATTTCGGCGTCAAGGAAGCGGTGTTTCCGTTTAATATGTTTCCCGAGGTGGATCCGCTGTTGGGACCGGAGATGCGCTCCACCGGCGAGGTGCTGGGGATGGGCGGCTCATTCGGCATGGCCTATTTCAAGGCCCAGGAGGGCACCGGCGTTCCCCTGCCGCTTTCCGGGACCGTGCTGGTCACGGTGGCGGACCGTGACAAGTCCGCAGTTCTGGAACCGGTCCGGCTTTTCAAGGATCTCCAATTCCGTGTTTTCGCCACAAACGGCACCCGCGGCTTTTTGGTGGAAAACGGGATTGAAGCCGAACCCGTCCGGAAGCTCGGATATGGAAGACCCGACATCGTTGATGAGATCAAAAACGGCGGCATTCAACTGGTGATCAACACCCCGGGCGGCCGGGAGAGCAAGGAGGATGATTCGTATATCCGCAAGGCCGCCATCAACTACAAGGTGCCCTATATTACGACCACGGCCGCCGCCCTGGCCGCGGCCAAGGGAATCAAGGCCCGGCGTCAGGGGGACCCGCCGCCTCGATCCCTGCATGAATATCACGATAATATCCGGTAGATTGGAAGAAACAAGGGAGGATGGATTTCAAATCCATGTGTTCGGGTATCAAAAGGAAGTGAACAGTTCCTCATAGACATCCGAAATATAGACGATGCCGACAGGTCTGTCATTTTCGAGTATCGGCAACCGGCGGAAATGGTGCTTCACCATCCGGTCCACCAGGACCATCAGATGTTCCTCGGGATCGGCGCCGGTGACGTCGGTGCTCATTATCTGGTATACTTTCTTTTCTCTTAGGTTCTTGATCAATGTTTGCACCTGACCCTGCCAGGAAAGGTCCGCGCCTTCGATACCGTAGTTGAGAAATGTCGGCCGCAGGTGATATAAAATATCGAACATGGTCACAACGCCGGCCAGTTTCTGAAACTCATCGACCACCATGATGCTGACGGTTTTATGCCCTGTTTTTCGGATGCTGCCGTGTAAAATCCGGTCGATGGCCGTGGCCACCGGCGCCTCCTGGTAGATGGTATCAAAATCCGTGACCATGATATCTTTTGCCATCAATGTCAAAGTCGAATCCTCCTGTTTCTAGGCGTAAGGATTAAAAACTTTTAAGACCGGGATGCTGATAAATACGGTATATGGAAAAAGAACAGATTTCAACCAATATCGATGATGTTGCGGAAATCCCATCTTTTCGTGGGAATGTACGGATATCAAGCGGTAATGGCAATGATGCGTCGGGATGTGTATTCTCCGACATCGGCAAGCGCGTCCACGGGAAGAAACCGATCGGCGTTGTGGGAGTAAAGACAGGTCACGGATGCCGGGAAATCGTCGTCAGCTTCGTAGAAAATGTAGCAGAGCGCGATTTTGGGCAGCGGCCGGACCACAAAGGCGAAATCACCGGGCGTATCCAAAGGCGCGTCCTGGGCTTTCATCGCCATCTTGATCCGTGTCAGATTGTTTTTAACATCGGCTGTATGCGGGGCCAGAATTTTTTCCGTATGGGTGGCAAACGCTCCCACATACGGCATGGTATTCGGGAATTCCCTGAAGGCCTTGAAGGGTAGGAGAACGCGATTTTCCGGCCTGGCAGAAAGCGCGTATAAAGAGATGATAATTCCCATCACCGGTGGATTGTCGGCCCCCCGAAAGATAATGCCATCGGGCGTCAGCCGGCAAATCTCCCCGAAGGCCTCGAACACAAAGGCGTTGCCGTCCTTTTCGGCCGGCAGCAGCTCGGCCAGGTCCGGCGGAAGATTTTCATACAGGCGAACCAGGTTATCCGCCACGATGTTTTCATAATTGTCGATCATTTGTTAATTTCATTCGCTTTTTCTGATAAGCATCATCCGTTGTTTATGACATTAACCGTATTTACCGCTTGCTGCAATACATGAAACGGCCACGGCCGCTGCATAACCGGCGGTGATGCCGCAGGGCCGGAGCATCCAGGAATATCCGGATTGATCGGTAACACATTGCCAGTCTTCCCGATTGTGGGCACGGCAATCACCGGGGAGTGATATCGGGTTGACCTGCCTCAATCCGAGCAGTCCCTGGCCGCTGGCTTTGACCCAGGCCTCTTTCATGGTCCAGAGCCGGAAAAAAAGTGCCGGTTTTATGGGTATTCCGGCCCGGCAAAGGGCCGCAAACTCAGGTTCGGCGAAAAAACGTCTGGCAATAGCGTTCCTATTGTCGATGGCCCGGATCTGTTCGATATCCACGCCAATAGCCCGGTCACCGCTGAACCCGAACAATCCCATTTCACCGGAATGGGAGAGGTTGAAATGAATGCTTGAGGTATTTTGGTCCCGAGAAAAGACGCATGGTTTTCCTTTTGCGTCCCGGCCCAGGAAAACAGCCTCTGGCTTCCGATCCTGATATCGGCCCAAAAGAATGCGCAACATCCCGCGGGCGGCAATGAATCGTCGTTGACGCTGCCCGCGGAGACGGTCGGCGCGATTTTTTTCCTCGGGATTCAGGACAGCCGCAAGCCATGCGATGCGCGCATCAGGCAGATCCAGCCTGGCCCACCATAAATGGATGCCGCCGGACAAAGCGTTCTCCGGTTTTGGGGCAGTGTCCGAATCGGCATGCGCCTGCGCCTTGGTAAACGGTTGAAACCGGCTGATATGCAATGATAGATATTCATTCATATCCAAAATTTTATCAGAGATTGAGCGCCGACGCAATATCTGCGGCATAAAGGGTGCACGGTGGATGTGGTTGGAGGATTCTTTTATTGAATTCGAGTCCTGACAATGATAAGTATCTTTAATTTTCTGAAATCGGCTTTTCTGTGTGGTAACCTTTTTCAACTACTTCAGGATTGATTCATTGAAAACAGGGCGAACGGTCACGATATTTCTGGTCTTTTTTTTCGGGATTCTTGTTTTTACGGCCGATCAATGCGTCGGCGCCAGTGCATTGGATCGTGTAAAGGATCTTCCGGCCTCTACGTCCGGAAAGATCGATAAGTACGGTGGTCCGATGGAAGGGTTCGACGATTTTGATGAATTCGAGGAATTCCAGACCGAACCGGATGCTCAGATCTGGGACCCGCTCATGGGCTACAACCGGTTCATGACCCAGGTCAACGACAAGCTTTATGTCTGGGTATTGCGCCCCACGGGCCGGGTTTACGGCACGGTGGTCAAAGAACCGGCCCGGAAGGCGATCAGTCGATTTTTTACCAATCTGGGATTTCCGGTCCGAGGCGCCAATAATCTGCTTCAACTCAAATTCAAAGAGGCGGGGACGGAAACCGCCCGATTCGGATTCAACACGGTTTTCGGGTTGTTTGGATTTTTCGATCCGGCACGTTCCCGGCTGGGACTGGAGCCCCAGCCCGAGGATTTCGGCCAGACCCTGGGCCACTGGGGGGTGGGGCCCGGTTTTCATATCGTGCTGCCCCTGCTGGGACCATCGAATCTCAGGGATGCCTGTGCCCGGGTGCCGGATATTTTTGCGGATCCTCTTTATTATATCGATGACGACCGCACATCCCTGATCCTGTCCGTGGTGGACAGAGTCAATGCCATTTCCCTGATGATTGAACGATATGACGCATTCCGAAAGGATGCGCTGGATTTGTATATCTTTTTTCGCAACACCTATGAAATGAACCGAAGAAAAATGATCGAGGAATAACACGATGAAAAAAACACTGGGGCCGGCAATACTGGCGGGTATGCTGATCATGCTGTTGACGGTTCTTCCCGTCGCCGCGGAACAAAAAGCCGAAGTGGAATCCCTGCTAAAGTCCAAGATGGACGCCGTGCTTGAAATTTTACAACAGCAGGACATGCCGGATGCGGAAAAACAGAAAAAAATCATGGAAATCGTGGAGCCGACGTTTGACTTTCCGCTCATGGCCCGGCTCACCCTCGGCAGAACCAACTGGCAAAAGCTTACCGCGGATGAGCAAAAGAAGTTTATCGATCTTTTCGTGGCGCGGCTGAAAAAAACCTATCTGGAAAAAACAACTCTTTATTCGGATGAGGACGTGATTTACCGGCCGGCCAGAGTGGAAAACGATAAAATCCACGCCGCAGTAGGCATCGTTACTCCGGACAAGACCGTGGAAATCGTCTATAAATTTTATGCCGCCGGTGACGAGTGGAAAATCTATGACGTGGAGGTCGAAGGCGTCAGTCTGGTCATGAGTTACCGCTCCCAGTTTAACCAGATCCTGCAGCAGGGAACTCCCCAAGACCTTCTGAATGATTTGCGCAAAGGAAAAGTCGATGACCCTGCCTGAGAATATGGGAAAAATTAGATGACCGCCAAAACGGAATCCCGGTTCGCTCGTCTGTTTTTCGGCATTGTGCTCGATCATCCGAAAATGGCGGTGGTCTGCCTGGCGGTTCTTGTGGCGGTCATGGGGTTTTTTGCAAAAGATTTCAAGATCGATGCGTCCGCTGAAACCCTGATCAAGAAAACCGACGAGGATCTGCATTATTCGCGGATTATTGCCTCTCGCTACGGTATCCAGGATTTCCTTGTCATTGCCTACACGCCTCATGAAGACCTGTTGTCCGATAAAGTCCTTGACGATATCGGACGGCTTCGGGACGAACTGGCGGAATTGCCCCGGGTAGAATCCGTGATCACCATTTTGGACGTGCCCATGCTGGAGAGTCCGCCGCTGGAAATCCAAGAGCTTGCCGGGGAGATACCGACCCTTTTGTCGCCGGAGGTGGATTTCGAAATGGCGCGAAAGGAACTGGCGACCAGCCCCCTTTACCGTGAGCTGCTGGTCAGCCCGGACCTGAAAACCACCGGCATCCAGATCAATTTTCCGCCGGACGATGATTTTTACGACTGGATCCTGCGGCGCGACGAGCTCCAGGAAAAAAAAGTCCAACAGGGCCTGACCCCCCAGGAATCAACCGAATATCGTCGACTCAACGATAAAATTGATCAATTTCGCGCAGCGTCTGAAAAAAACCGCAGTAAGGATATCGCCGCAATCCGGGCCATCATGGATCATTACCGGGACGATGCGGATCTGTTCCTCGGTGGAGTTTCCATGATCGCCAATGACCTGATCCGTTTTGTCAAAAATGATCTCAAAATTTTCGGCATCGGCGTGTTTGCGATGCTGATTGTGGTTTTGAGTCTTATTTTCCGGCGGCCTCGCTGGGTCATTCTGCCCATGTTCTGCTGCGGGTGTTCCGCCGTTATCATGATGGGTCTGCTGGGTCTCATCGGATGGGAGGTGACGGTGGTATCCTCTAATTTTATTTCCATCCAGCTTGTGCTGACCATGTCGCTGACCATTCATCTGATTGTCCGGTATCGTGAATTTATATCGCAAAGACCGGATATGGATCAACGCGCCCTGGTCCATGATACGGTATCGACGATGGCCACCCCGTGTTTTTACCATTCCCTGACCACCATCGCGGGTTTTTCCTCTCTGGTTTATGCCGAGATCGTCCCGGTGGTCTCGTTCGGATACATGATGACCGCCGGGGTGGCGGTATCGTTTATATTCACCTTTTTATTTTTTCCCGCCAGCCTCATGCTCGTGGACAAACCGTCCGCACCGCCGGCCGGAAAAACAAAATTCGCTTTGCCCCTGCTTCTGGCCAGATTCACCGAAGCGCATTCCAAGACGATTCTGGGGTTGACCGTCATCATCCTGATGGTCAGCGCCGTTGGCCTGACCCGCTTGACCGTGGAAAATTCCTTTATCAACTATTTCAAGGAAGACACCGAAATCTATCAGGGCATGGTCGTTATTGACCGACAGCTTGGCGGCACCACGCCGTTAGACGTGATCGTTAATCTGGAGGCCCGGGCAGCGGAGTCAGCGAAAGATACGGCGGGCGACGGTCCGGACGCGGCGGCAGCTGATGAATCTTTTCGGGATGTTGATGATTCGGGGGGATCTGATGCGTTTGACGACTTCGGAGATTTTGCCGAGTTTGATGATGAAATTCCCTCGCAATACTGGTTTACGCCGTTCCGGATGCGCCAGGTGGTCGAAATTCATGATTATCTGGACGCCGTGCCGGAGATCGGCAAAGTGCTCTCCCTGGGAAGCATGATGAAGATCGCCGAGCGTCTCACCGGCGGAAGGCAGCTGGACAGCTTTGATCTTTCCCTGATCTACAACGAAATCCCTGATGAATACAGGGAGCTGCTTGTCACTCCTTATGTTTCCGTGGAACACAACGAAGTGCGGTTTGCCACCCGGGTGAGGGATTCGGAAGAATCTCTGCGCCGTAATGAACTGATCAACCGGATCGACCATGATCTGGTCGAAGAACTCGGCTATCCGGAGGAAAACGTGCGCCTTACCGGCATGATGATTCTTTATAACAACATGCTCCAGAGCCTGTTTGACACCCAGATTAAGACCCTGGGGTTTGTTCTTCTGGTGATTATGATTATGTTTTTCATGCTTTTCCGATCTTTTATCATTGCCGGTATCGCGATTTTTCCGAATGTGCTTTCCATTTCCGTGGTGCTTTCCTTCATGGGATGGATGGGCATTCCATTGGACATGATGACCATCACCATTGCCTCCATCAGCGTGGGAATCGCCGTGGATGATACCATTCATTTTATTTACCGGTTCAAAAGCGAGATTGCCGGCGGGAAAACCTACATTCAGGCCATGCACCGGTCTCACGGCAGCATCGGGTTTGCCATGTTTTATACCAGCATTACCATCATCATCGGGTTTTCCATTCTGACCCTGTCGAATTTCATTCCCACCATTCTGTTCGGACTGCTGATCGGCCTGGCCATGTTCATCGCTCTTATCGCTGCCCTGACCCTGCTGCCGGCCCTGATTTTGATGATCAAGCCCTTTGGTCCGGAGAAAATAAACGAAGCTCCGGTTTGACGGTTAACCGTAACGAGATGAAAGGATACGTGTTCTGAAATGTATGATCTGGTCATTCACAACGGCATGGTTTTAACGGTCAATCCCGGGTTTGATATCATAAAAGACGGTGTGATCTGCGTCGATGACGGCGTGATTGCGCGGGTGGAAACCCGAAAAAAACCCCTCAGCGATTATCCGGCCCGTGATATCATCGACGCGGCCGGCGGCATCATCATGCCGGGGCTGGTCAACGCCCATGCGCATCTGTCCATGTCCATTTTCCGGGGCCTGGCCGACGACCTGCCCCTGGCGGACTGGCTGAATCATCATGTTTTCCCGGCCGAACGGGCCCATATCCGGCCGGAAACCGTGCGCATCGGGACCCTGCTTTCCTGCGCGGAAATGCTGCTTTCCGGAACCACTTCCTGCTGCGACGGGTATTTTCATGAAGACATTGTGGCGGCAGCCGTGGCGGAAACCGGCCTCCGGGCCGTTTTAGGCCAGGGAATCATTGATTATCCGGCGCCGGGCGTGCCGGACCCGGTTCACAATATCGACGTGGCCGCGGAATTTGTCGGTAAATGGCAGGACCGTTTCCCCCGAATGGCCCCCTCTATTTTCTGCCATTCCCCGTATACCTGTTCGGCAAAAACCCTTAAGGCGGCTAAAAATCTGGCCCGCGAGCACGGGGTGTTGTTCCAGATTCATGTGGCGGAAACCGAAGATGAGGCGGTCGCCTGCCGGTTCGAACACGGCATGTCGCCGGTGGCATACCTTGAGAGTCTCGGCATACTGGATGAAAACACCCTGGTCATCCACGGGATCTGGGTGGAAGATGACGATCTGGAAATCCTGGCAAAACAAAAAACGCCGGTTGTTCACTGCCCGGAAAGCTCCATGAAATTGGCCGCCGGCGTGGCGCCGGTGCCTCAGATGCTGAAAAAAGCCATAACAGTCGGCCTGGGAACGGATGGGTGCGCCAGCAACAATAATCTCGACTTGTTCGGTGAAATGGACACCGCCGCCAAGCTGCACAAGGTCGTCCAAATGGATCCCACCGTCATGGACGCCGAAACCGTGATCCGCATGGCCACTATCGACGGGGCCCGGGCCATCGGAATAGACCGGCAGACCGGCTCCATCGAGACCGGCAAACAGGCAGATATCATCATTCTGGATACGCGTCAGCCGCATCTGGTTCCGCTGTATCATCCCGAATCCCACATCGTTTATTCGGCGCGGGGCGCGGACGTCCGCCATGTGCTGGTGTCCGGAGAGATCCTGATTCGCGATTTTGCGCCGCTCCGGCTCGATATCGATGATATCATGGATCGGGCCCGGGAAATCGCCCGCCGGATTCAGGCCCGCAAAGCCCTAGACAGACCATGAGCACGTATAGCACCGGTACCATGAACCCGAACCTCCCCGAACTTCTGGCGGTGGCCCGGGGAGAACGACCGGCTGACCTGCTTTTTACCGGCGGCCGGGTCGTCAATGTCTTTTCCGGCGAGATCCTTACAGAATCCATTGCCGTCAAAAACAGTATCATCATTGGCATGGGCGACTATGAGGCCGAAAACATCGTTGACCTGAGAGGGAAATTTGTGGCCCCCGGCCTTATTGACGCCCATGTGCATATCGAAAGCGCCATGACCCATCCGGCGGAATTCGCCCGTGCCGTGTTGCCGTTCGGGACTACGGCGGTGGTCGCCGATCCCCATGAAATCGCCAATGTCCTGGGCGCCGCCGGGGTTTCCTACATGCTGGAGGCGTCCGGCAATCTTTTTTTGTCGATCTTTTACACCATGCCGTCTTGTGTACCGGCAACTCCCATGGAAACCGCAGGGGCCGTTCTGGATGCCGGGGCCGTGGCGCCGTGGATGGGACACGAACGGATGGTCGCTTTGGCGGAGATGATGAATTTTCCGGGAGCCATTGCCGGCGACCCCGGAGTTCTGGCCAAGATCGCCGCGGCCCGGCAGTTCGGCAAGCCCGTGGACGGCCACGCTCCGGGTCTTTCCGGCAAGGGTCTCAATGCCTATCTTCTTGCCGGTGTCTCCAGCGATCACGAATCCGTTTGCGTTGACGAGGCTCTGGAAAAATTGCGCGGCGGGATGCATATCATGATCCGGGAAGGCACGGGCGCCAGGAATCTGGACATCCTGATGCCGCTGGTTCGCTCAACCATGGTCGGTCAGCTCATGTGGTGCACCGACGACCGCCATCCGCATGATATCTGCGATAAAGGGCATATCGACATGATGATCCGCCGGGCTGTCAAGGCCGGAGTTGATCCGATGACGGCCGTGCGCATCGGCACGTTAAATCCCGCGCGGTATTTCGGTTTGGGATATTTGGGCGCCATTGCACCGGGTCGTCGGGCCGACATGATCGTTTTATCGGATCTTGAGAATTTTACGGTGGAGCAGGTCTATACCGGCGGGATCCTGGCGGCCGAGGCCGGGGAAATGGTTCTTGAACGCACATTCGGAAACATTCCGGTGCCGGATTCGGTCATAAAAGTTGATACGGCGGCTCTTGATTTCCGCATCCCGGCTGAAGGCCGGCGGGTCCGGGTCATTGAACTGGTGCCGGGGCAGATCATCACCCGGTCTATTGTCATGGACGCATCGGTGAAAGACGGCCTTGCCGTGGCCGACGGGTCAAAGGATATCGCCAAGCTGGCGGTGGTGGAGCGACACCAGGGCACGGGCAATATCGGCAAGGGATTTGTGACCGGCTTCGGCATTCAGCAGGGGGCCCTGGCCTCCAGCGTGGCCCATGATTCCCATAATATCATTGCGGTAGGGGCCGATGACGCGGATCTGGCAGCAGCGGTCCGGGCCGTGGTGGACATGAACGGCGGCCTTGCCGTAGTCATGGACGGCCGGGTTCTGGCCCGTCTTCCCCTGCCCATTGCCGGGCTCATGTCAGTGGAACCATTGGGCAAGGTGCGGGACCTGCTCGACGAACTGCTGGACGCCGCCCGCCGGACCGGATGCCGCGTCCCCGATCCCTTCATGACGCTGTCATTCCTGGCCCTTCCCGTGATCCCGGAATTGAAGCTCACCGACAAAGGCCTGTTCGATGTCGCGGCGTTCACGCATGTCCCGCTGTTTGCCATCTGATTTTTGTCGGTTTTTTAATGTTTTGCCGGTGCTCCACGCTTTTTCGACGTTGTTTCCCACTCCCCGGTACTGTTTATCCGGCTATGTTTTTTCGCCGATTTGATGAACCGACCGAACGCTTTATCCTTTTTTCGTTTTTCCCGATATGACATCTCGTAGTGCGCGGACTCCTTTTTGAGCTTGATATAGCTGACATACCGGTCTTCGGTCAGTTCGCCGCGATCCACCGCGGCCCGGACGGCGCAGCCGGGCTCGGTTTCGTGGCGGCAATCCGCATATCGGCAATT